>CAYYNF010000009.1:20273-26476 GCA_964472695.1 uncultured Flavobacteriaceae bacterium | reverse complement strand
CTATTACTTTCACCTCAACCTTCTTCCCACTATTTAGGTTACGATTGAGTTCCTGCACAATAGAGGTAATGTGCGTAAGGTGATTAGCAAGTAATTGAGCATCGATTTGGTGATTATCACAACCAAATTTGATTTTGAAATCTGTCTTCACGAAAAAATATGAGTTTTCAACAAAAGTAAATAAAACTTATTAACAATATTATAAAAGACATCAGTTATTAGAATAAATCATTAACAATGTGAGGGCTGTGTTTTAGTTACTTATTATAAAGTTGTGAATATCTATTTAAAAATATGTTATCACCATTCTTAAAATTTCGAATAATTTATATTCAGATGTATCTTTGGTAAAAAATACAATACTTTGGATTTAAAACAGCTCATAGGATTATTTAAAAATAGTAGTACACAAAATCAACTCAAGAAAGCTCTGTCAGAGTCGAGGAACATACACTTGAAAGGAGCTAATGGATCAAGTTTATCTTTTTGTTTGTCGCAACTATTTGAAAATGCAAAAAGACCTCATTTATTTATTGCCAAGGACAAAGAAGAAGCCGCTTATTATTTGAACGATTTGCAAGCTTTACTTGGTAGAGAACAACTATTATTTTATCCTAGTAGCTATCATCGCCCTTATCAGATTGAGGAGATTGATAATGCTAATGTGTTACAACGTGCAGATGTACTCAATCAATTAGGACAGACAAAAATACCTTTTATTGTAACCTATCCTGATGCCATTTTTGAAAAAGTAGTTACTAAAAAGGCTATTGAAAAATGTACTCAGAAAATAAAAGTAGGTGACTTACTAAGTGTCGACTTCATTAATGAAGTATTGTTTGAATATGATTTTAAACGTGTTGATTTTGTTTCGAATCCAGGGGAGTTTTCAGTTCGTGGAGGAATTTTAGATGTATTTTCATTTAGTAATGACCAACCTTACCGTATTGAGTTCTTTGGAGATGAAATTGATAGTATACGTAGCTTCGATATCGAAACACAATTATCTATAAACCCGCTACAGCAAATTACTATTATTCCCAATATTGAGCATAAATCTAATGAAGAATCTCGGGTTAGTTTTTTAAAAGAGATTCCTGAGAATACATTGATTATAAGCGACGACATTGAATTGTGTTATGAACGTATTGATAAGCTATTTAGAAAAGCCGAAGAGAGTTTTAAGAGATTAGATAATACAATAAAACGCTCGTCACCAGAGATGTTATTTTGTACATCACAAATACTAAAAGATGAATTATTTGGTTTTCATAACATACAAGTGGGACTGCAAACCACAATGCTTAATAATCATGAAATAACTACTATTACTTGTAATAGTACAGCTCAACCTTCTTTCAATAAACAGTTTGAACTTCTTATTGACGACCTTAATAAAAATCATAATAAGGGCTACACTAATATTATCTGCTGTGTAAGTCAGCAACAGGCAGAACGTTTTCATAAGATCTTTGAGGACATGGAAACAGAAGTATTTTACGAAACCATTGTGTTATCATTATATAGAGGTTTTGTTGATCATGATCTTAAAATTGTATGTTATACCGATCATCAGATATTTGAACGTTACCATAAATTCAAACTAAAAAGTAATGTAGCCAAAAAACAAGCTATTACAGTAAAGGAACTCACTAGTTTAGAAATAGGAGATTATGTTACTCATATAGATCACGGAATAGGAAAGTTTGCCGGACTGAAAAAAATTGATATTGAGGGAAGACAACAAGAGGCTATTAAATTGATTTATGGTGAAAGAGACATCCTATACGTAAGTATTCATGCACTACATAAAATATCAAAATACAACGGTAAAGATGGCAAAGCCCCTGTAGTACATAAATTAGGGTCGAAAGCATGGAAAACTCTTAAACAGAAAACAAAAGCTCGTGTTAAGCATATTGCATATAACCTAATACAACTATACGCAAAACGAAAACTCGAAAAAGGTTTCCAATATGCACCTGATAGCTACCTACAACATGAACTTGAAGCTTCTTTCTTATTTGAGGATACTCCTGACCAGTCTACGGCAACTGCAGCGGTAAAGGCAGATATGGAAGGAGAACAACCTATGGACAGGTTAATTTGTGGGGATGTTGGTTTCGGAAAAACTGAGATAGCGGTACGAGCTGCATTTAAGGCAGTGGATAACGGAAAACAAGTAGCTATTTTAGTACCTACCACAGTACTGGCTTTCCAGCATTTTAAAACCTTTAGTCAACGTCTTAAGGACTTTCCTGTAACAGTAGATTATGTGAACCGTTTTCGTACAGCAAAACAAAAAAGAGAAACACTTAAAGATCTAGAAGAAGGGAAAGTTGATATTATTGTGGGAACGCATCAACTCGTAGGGAAGTCGGTTAAATTTAAAGATTTAGGACTCTTAATTATTGATGAAGAACAAAAATTTGGTGTGGCGGTAAAAGATAAGCTGAAAACCATAAAAGCAAACGTAGATACACTCACGCTTACGGCAACTCCTATACCTAGAACTTTACAGTTTAGTTTAATGGCTGCTCGTGACCTTTCTACTATTACAACCCCTCCTCCAAACCGATACCCTATTGATACTCATATTATCCGTTTCAACGAAGAGGTAATTCGTGATGCGGTATCTTATGAAATTCAGCGTGGTGGACAGGTATTTTTTATTCATAACCGAATTGAAAATATAAAGG
Organism: uncultured Flavobacteriaceae bacterium; assembly: GCA_964472695.1. Classification (GTDB taxonomy): domain Bacteria; phylum Bacteroidota; class Bacteroidia; order Flavobacteriales; family Flavobacteriaceae; genus Aquimarina. The sequence continues at coordinate 23,777 of CAYYNF010000009.1, read as the reverse complement.
AAGTAGCTGGTATGATCCAAAGACTTGTACCTGATGCGAAAGTAGCTGTTGGTCATGGACAGATGGATGGAAAAGAATTAGAAAAACTGATGCTTAGCTTCATGGATGGAGATTTTGATGTTTTGGTAGCTACTACAATTATTGAAAGCGGACTTGATGTACCCAATGCCAATACTATTTTTATTAATAATGCAAATAACTTTGGTATATCCGATTTACATCAAATGCGTGGACGTGTAGGGCGTAGCAACAAAAAAGCTTTCTGTTACTTCATTACCCCTCCTTTTTCTGCAATGACCGACGATGCTCGTAAACGTATTACGGCTTTGGTTCAGTTTTCAGAGCTAGGAAGCGGTATTCAAATTGCCATGAAAGATCTTGAAATTAGGGGTGCCGGAGACTTACTGGGAGGAGAGCAAAGTGGGTTTATTAATGAAATAGGTTTTGATACATACCAAAAAATATTAAACGAAGCTATTGAAGAGTTAAAGGAAAAAGAATTCAAAGAATTATACGCTGAAGAATTAAAAAATAAAAGCTACTTAAAAGATACACAAATTGATACCGATCTCTCGTTATTATTTCCTGATGACTATATCAATAATATATCGGAGCGTTTGAATTTATATACTGAGTTAAACAAAATAGATAGCGAAGAAGGCATAGTTGCGTTCGAAAAGCAACTAATAGATCGTTTTGGAGCATTACCTACACAGGCAGAAGATTTACTAAATAGTGTACGTATGAAGTGGATTTTAACCCGCATTGGAGTTGAAAAAGTAGTGCTGAAACAACAAAAGTTGATAGGTTATTTCATCAGTGACCAACAATCTGATTTTTACCAAAGTGCTACCTTTACAAAGGTATTACAAGTTGTACAACAAAACTCAAGACAGGTAACTATGAAAGAGAAACAAACCCGAAATGGACTCCGACTACTGATTACCTTTGAAGGTATTGAGTCAATAGAAAATGCACTACTTAAACTAAAAATATTTGACACGGAATAAAATTAAAAAACAAAGGAAAGTATCATACTTTCCTTTATCTTTTTATCTCAACCTATTTCTTACACCCCCTCTTACTGTCTGACTTTCAGTTAATGCTTCATTTCTTATAGGTGTTATTTCAACACCTCTATTTTCTGATAAAGTTACTGATGGTGTCTGAGTCTCAGAGAATTCTGGATATTGACCTTGCGCTTCACTTGAAACTGATATTTCTTCCCCAGACATTTCAACTAAATCAGAAACAGGGCTAGCAATTGCTAAGTCTGATACGCTTTGTTCCTCTTCTAACCTTATCTCTAATACTGATAGTTCTTCCTCGGACATTTCGACTAAATCAGGAACAGGAGTAGCAATTGCTAAGTTAGATACACTTTGTTCCTCTTCTAACCTTCTTTCTAGTATAGATCCTCTCTCACTCAGCAATTCTTCATGGATCTCCGAGCCTTTTGTTAGCCCAATTTGTAGATCTAGCATTTCTAGCTCTAGTGCTTTTAATTCTTCCTTTAAAGGAGAGTTTGTATAATCTGCTGCAAACTTGCAGAATGTTCTCCCTATATCTAAGTAACTATAGGTTGATAAACTCGAAACATCTTCTGGTGCATTTGATTGAATAATACCCATTGTAATAATATCAAAAAGATATGCATTTTTGATATTTTGGGCGACAAAACTACGAGTGTTCCGGTCCTCTATATGGCCATTCCATAATTGGCTTTCAGAGTCACTTGTACAAGACTCATTAACCATTCTTTGTATGTTATTAATAGCCTTCATTAAATGAGAATAACCTCTATATCTATCTTTATTGCAGAATAAAAAATCAACAAATACTTTTTGATTTTCTCTTGCGATAGACAAATCTGGTCTTCGTCTTCTTACTGTCACAGCACTTAGTCCCCCTTGCTGTATCTCCTGGTCAATTTCCCTCATAAAATAATATTATTTACAGAGCAAAAGTATATAATTGTAAATCAACTTTCTAATATTATGCCAATTAAGATATGAGTTGTCGTATAAATAAGTAGAATTATTTTTTCTTTATAGACGAAAGGAAAAAGAAACGATTTATATGCATCATGATATTTTTTAATTGATATTACATCAAACTTTTTTGTGACCTTCAAGCTACAGTAACTTCATAGGCTATCTATAGACTTAAACAACTATTAAAAACCTTTTTTCAAGATAGTTCTAGTCATTTTTAGAAAATAAAATAATTCATGATAATGTCTAATTAGTAAAAAGCAAAAGCGACCTTAAATATTAAGATCGCTTTTACTCTTTAAGCCTTACGAAATAATAGTGTAACACTATTCTGTCAGAAATATTTTCAATGTATCTTTTTTTATATGAGAAGATCTCAGCCTATTAAATTGCTTACCAGGGATAATCAATTCAGATTTCCAGAACATTTCATTCTTATATGCTTCAATAACGAGTAAGTTATTTACTATACGAACTGACACTTCTGAATCATTAAAATCCTTAGAACTTAAATGAAAGCTCGCTATATCGTCATTAATAGCTACATTAAAAGTATGAAAATTAATCATCTTCGATACTTTTAGGGATCTAATAAGATTTTCAGTTAACATAAAATTAAATTTTTAAGTTATTAAATACATCAAAAAAATGCATTTAACATAAATATAGGTAATTTTCACTGAACAAAAATATTGTTTCGCTGAAATTAAAGAGTATCACGATATAGAGATACACTCACAGGATAATGTTAGAGAAGTTGATTGATGATTGTACTACTTAAAATTTGATTATAGTTGTCTTAAGTTTTCTAAAATGATACTTGTTCTATTTATAATAGAGGTTTTAGGAAGTATAATAATTTCAAAACCATTTTCACAATAACTAGCAATAAGTGCCTTCTCAAACTCTAAGGCATAAGTAAAACTTTGCAAACGTTGTGCATCTTCACTATAAATAGCTTGCCAAGTAGGTGTTAAAAACACTTTCTTATGATAAATTTTACTGTATTCAAAATTTTTCAAATATATAGGAATAGGCTTGTCTTCAACTCGAAGATACGCCTGTAAGTCTAATAAAGACCTATCACAAATTAAAGCGTCATTATGTGCTAACTCGTTTAAGGTTTCCTGATACACTAAGTTTACAAAACGACTAATATTCCCCCAAGGTGTTCCGTTACCTTGTTTTTCTTGTTCTGCTATAATTACTTTCCGAGAAACCTCTTCCATGCAAGGTATATGATTTTTGAGAGAAGTAATCAAACTCGATTTACCTGTTCCAGGTGCTCCTGTAAGAATATATTGTTTGTGTAAACTATTCATGAATTACATCGAAACCATATTATGCTTATAGTTATAAACACAATAGTTACTTTAAAGTTTATATTACTTACTTTCGAAATCTCTTTATGCTTAATTTCTCGTTTATGATATCCAATAAAAGGTTTTTCGACGAGCTTCCCATGGTAATAATTAGGTCCTCCAAATTGACAATTGAGTACATAAGCCAA
>CAYYNF010000009.1:0-20173 GCA_964472695.1 uncultured Flavobacteriaceae bacterium | reverse complement strand
GGATCACCAAAAATAGTATCCAGAATAAAAGCAATGGATAATATATAAGTAAAGTCTACTTCCATTTTTCTAAGGCTTCTATTAAACACTGATTTGCCGAGGAGCTTTGTGTTGCTACACGAATATATTCACCATCTAAACCGTTAAAGTTAGTAGCGTCCCTTACTAAGATCTGATGTTGATTGATTAGATATTCTTTTAATTTAGATGCTTTATCCAAGTTCAATTCCATTAAGAAATAAGAAGTGTAGCTCTGTTTTATGTTAATACAAGATAACCTGGAAAGTCGTTGTTGAAAATATTTTGTTTCGTCTAATAAAAGTTGGGCATCAAAAATTAAATCTTCATAGTGTTCAAAGATAAATTCTCCTGCTTTTATAGCCAATGTATTCACTGTCCAAGGCATTTTTAAAGTCAATAAATTTTGGATCATCGAGGTATTTGAAACAATATACCCCAAACGTAAACCAGGCATTGTAAAAGTTTTGGTAAGTGAACGTACCACAATTAAGTTAAGATATTGCTGTACTAAAGAAATTATTGATGTAGTTTCATTTGTAAACTCAATATAAGCTTCATCAATTATGAAAGTAGTTTTGGGGTTATTCTGAAAAAGACTTTCAAGTTCAATTGATGTAAAGACACTACCATCAGGATTATTAGGATTACATATAAACACTAAATTAGTATTCACATTTATCAACTCCGATTTAGATATGAGCTTATATTTCAGATTGAAACTTTTACAAGCATCTTCATATTCAGCAAAAGTAGGGGCTACAATACTTGCTGTTTTCCCTTTAAACCATTGAGCTATTAAGTAAAAAGCCTCAGTAGCACCATTTGTAAACAAAAACTGATCACTATTAAGTTGAAATTTGTTTGCGGCTAATATATTAAGTTCCTGTGCTACCGGTGAAGGGTAGCTTTGTATTTCATTAACACATTTGGCTATATGATTTAATAAAGATTCAGGGCATCCTTTGTAATATACGTTGGAACTAAAATTATATTTGACTTTGCCGTTTATAGCATAAAGGTCGTCTCCATGTCCATTTAACATATCTTCTGACTATTTTTTATAATACTTTCCATATCTAAATTTTCATCAATCCAAGTAGCGAGTTTATCAAATTGAGATGCCTTAAATACGTTATAATCTATAGCCTTTGCTGTTGGGTATTTATATTGTAATAATTCTGTTACTACAGCTTGGTTATCAAAAATCCCATGCATATAAGTTCCCCAACTTTGGTTGCCATCAAAATAACCTTCGGGGGTACTACCAATATAATTAAGATGTTTTCCTTCAGGGATTACAGTTTGACCCATATGAATTTCGTATCCCTGACATGGAGTAAGATTGTCTTTAAAATAGAACTCCTGTTGTACCGTTCTCTTAGTTTGAGACATAGTAGTTTCAATATCAAAAATTCCCAGACCTTCCTCTGATAATCTATTAGTTTCCACTGAAAAAGGATCTGTTACACGATGTCCTAGTATCTGATAGCCACCACAAATACCAATGATAGGTGTATTTAGATACTGTTGTTTAATAATACGATCTAAGCCTTCCTCTTTAATAGCTATTAAGTCTTCGATTGTATTTTTAGTTCCTGGGATAATAATAACATCAGCTTTTTTAAGTTGTTGCGGATCTCTAGTAAAATATAGATGAATTAATGACTCTTGTTCCAGTGCCTGAAAATCCGTGTAATTTGACATATATTTTAAGTGTAGCACGGCAACATTCAATACATTTTCAGCAGCAATAGTATTCCTCCGATTAAGTGCTACGGAGTCTTCTTCTTCGATAACAATATCTTGAGCATAAGGCATTACTCCTAGGACGGGTATTTGGGTTAACTCTTCTATTTTTTGTCTACCTTCAATAAATAACGAAGCATCTCCTCTAAATTTATTGATGATAATTCCTTTAATGAGTTTTCGCTCCCACTCTTCAAGTAAAGCAATAGTTCCGTAAACACTAGCAAATACCCCTCCTTTATCGATATCTGTAACAAGGTATACACAAGCATTAGCTGCTGCTGCCATACGCATATTTACGATATCACGATGCTTTAAATTCAGTTCACTAATACTTCCCGCACCTTCCAAAACTATAGGGCTATATTCAGATGCTAATTTATAGAAGGCTTTTTTGGCTTCTTCAAAAAGGTGTTTTTTATCATTCCCTAGAAAATACTCCTTTGCAGTTTGATCTCCAATAGGTTTTCCATGTAATACAATTTGAGATTTATTGACAGAGGAAGGCTTTAGTAAAATAGGGTTCATGGCTACATTGGGCGGAATTTCACAGGCCTCAGCTTGTACTGCTTGAGCTCTTCCAATCTCAAGATCCTCAGGTGTAGAGAAACTATTGAGAGACATATTCTGAGCTTTAAAAGGGGCTGGATTATATCCACGTTGTTTGAGCCATCTACAAATACCTGTAGTTATCCAGCTTTTACCAACATCGGAGCTAGTCCCAACTAGCATTATAGGGGTTAATTTTTGCATTTTTAAGGATATGAGAAAAGTAATTAGTACACTCTTTTCAAAGATTACATTATTGTCGTCTTTGCCTTTTGTTAATATAGCTCAATTCCAAGGCTCTTATTTCTAGAGATTGACTATGAGAAAGATCACTAGACGATTTTTTGAAGTAATTACGTAAATATCTTAGACGTTCTTTTTCATCATCTACGAGATTTTTCTTGGAAATTAAATTCCTAAACTCTTCTATTTTAAGCATAAACTCACTAATTTTTTTTCAAAAATACCGATAAATGTTGAGGTAAGAAATGACTCTATCCAGCGATTTTGGTAGATATAGGAAAGAGGAAAATATTTAGAGCTACTATAATGATGGCATTCTCTCTTTGTGATACTGAAGCTTTGGCTTATTTATACGATAAATAATAATTTAAGTTATGTAAAGAGTAATATGAGTTATACGGGATTATTACGTATAACTTATATCATTTCTCCCTTATATCCTGGAGTACTATTTTAACAGTACAATGCTTTATATTTCAAATCCAAAAATCTGTGTTAAGATTTTTCTAGTGATAGTATATGTTGGTTTTACACCTGTAGTTCCTAAACCTCCCGATGCTAGAGTACTTCCTGTTTCCAGAGGGTTATCCGAAGCATAATAAGCATAACGCACTTTTACATCTTTGTTTATACTCCCCCTGATTTTTGAAGCTGCTTGTATTGCTTTTTGGTAATGTGTTCCTTCCATTTCCAAACCGATTGCTTTCCAAGTCGACTGTAAGAAAAAAGATAAAAGGTCTTTATTTTGTAATGAGGTACCAAGAACGGTTACCATACTTCCTTCAAAAGCGTCTATATCAGCATCCTTGAAATCTTTTATAGTCAGTTCATTTTTAAAAGGGTAATTTCCACCTGACCCCTCTAATATATGTGAGTTAGGAAGCATAATATCACCTTTTTTTCCGACAAGGATACCTGCCTTTCCCATAATTGATACAGATTCAATATTCATATAGAATATAGTTTCTCCATCTTCTTCATAAGGTTTTAGTAACTCGTCCATAGCTCCGTAAGCCTGTTCTCCAAAAGCATAGTCCATAACAATAAGTACAGGAGCCTTGTTATTTTTATAAGAAGTTAGATGTTCAATTTTTGAAGTATCAAACAGTTGTACATTAATATGTGAGTGACTTTCATCTTTCAGGAATATCATACCCTGTTCTTCTGCTGTTGCAGTAACTATTTTTCTAAGATATTTGTAATCTTTATTACTTAACATTTCGAAAAGTTCCATCTCAGAAAGTCCTCCAAATTCCTCCTCCAAACTTTGTTCTGCGAACAGAGAGTTCATCACACTATGCATGTTCGAACTGATGATATGTATGGGTCTTTTATGAAGTTTATGTTTGTACAAAGTCTTTTTAACATCATTTGCCCAATAAGAGGAATGGATATGATGTCCTATACGATCTCTTAGTAAAGGACTAAAGCTGATCTCTCGTTTTTTCTGGTCATTATATTCATCTAAGGATAGTTGTCCTAAACCTAGGATTACTGATAATAAACGGTTAGGGTATTTTTCAGACCCAAACTTATGGTAGGCTTCTGATACTTCATCGAAACTTCGTCCTAATATATGAGCGAGATGAGAAATAACAATATCTTTTTGGTGATAACTTAGTTCTTTACTAGTGTTGATTGCCGATAGTTTTTGCCATTCTCTAGATAGTATTGTCTTAGAGGAATTTTGTACACGTTTCCTAATTTTTTCCGACTCCATGTACATAAAGGTTATGTGTGTCAGGATATCATAGATTTCAGAGCGACCACGTGTAATTTCTATATTCATCTGTTCCTCATCGACACGATAACAGTTACGTCTTCTTTTTTTAGGAATTAAAATTTCAAAATGAGCTTTGTCATGTCCTTCTTCGCTAATAAGATTAATGAATCGACAATTTTCAATTCCCTCAGGTAAACGGTCCAAAACATATAATAAGCCTTTTAGCTCTACCTTATTTTCATTTATAGATCCATATATTTCAGGACTTAATGTGAGTAAAGCCTCACGTAAAGTTTCACCAGACACCCCCATAGGTTTGTAAAAACCTCTATTCAAAAGGTGTCGCATGCTGACATATAGTCGTTCTATAGCGTTAGTACTCTCTTGGGCGTTTGTAAACGTTTTTATATCAGCATTTCGATTCATTATAGTTTAAATTTTTCTAAGTTATCAGCTATGTTTCTATCATTAGATAGTCGAGGAAGTTTATTCTGTCCTCCTAATTTTCCTTTTGATTTCATATAGCTTGTAAAAGCACCCTGAGCAAGAGAAGTTACCTTTAATGGACGAAGAATATTCCCCTGAATTAAATCTTCGTAATAGGTATTCTGTTTTTGTAAAGCCATATCAAGAGTCTCTTCAAAGGATTGTAAATCTTCAGGTTGTTCCGAAAATTCAACAAACCATTCATGGTAAGGTAATCCTTCTTTCGGATTAACTTGTGGAGCTACAGTAAATTCTTGTACCATCAATCCCGTCTTTTTGAGAGTTACTTGCATTGCTTGTTCCACTTCTTTTCCAATGACGTGTTCTCCAAATGCAGAAATAAAGTGTTTTATACGTCCCGAGACAATAACTCGATAAGGTTGTGTATTTACAAACTGGACGGTGTCACCTATATTATATCCCCAAAGTCCTGCGGAAGTCGATATGATAATAACATAATTTACGCCAATTTTTACATCTTCTAGTGTAATACGCTCAGGATTTTCTGAAAAAAAGTGATTTGCTTCAATAAATTCATAGAAAATCCCTGAATTTAACTGTAGTAACATTCCTTTTTCAGATTGTGTGTCTTGATATGCGAAGAAACCTTCTGATGCAGGGTATAATTCTATACTAGGTATAGATTTACCTATGAGTTTCTCAAAGATAGGTCTATAAGGTTCATAATTTACACCTCCATAAATAAATAAATCAAATTCTTTAAAAATATCTTTGATCTGTCTATCATCACGTTGTTGAATACGTTCAAAATACATTTGTACCCAAGGAGGAATTCCACTAATAATCCCCATAGGCTGATCGATAGTTTCGTCTATGATGCGTTCTACTTTTTCCTCCCAGTCATCAATACAATTTGTGTCCCAACTAGGTAATCTATTTTTTTGTAGATACGAAGGTACATAATGAGCAACAATACCTGAAAGTCTACCTAGTTTAACTCCGTTTTTATCTGTCATTTTTGGACTTCCCTGTAAAAAGATCATTTTATGATCTACGAAGTCTGCTTTCCCTGAATCATGAATATAGCTTAGAATTGCATTACGAGCTGCCTCGATATGTGTTGGCATCGATTCTTTCGTAATAGGTATATATTTTGCTCCACTAGTAGTACCAGAGGTTTTAGCATAATACAGAGGTTTACCTTTCCATAATACGTCAGCATCTCCTGCTACCATTTTATCTATATATGGTCGTAAGGCTTCGTAATCACGAACAGGCACCTCTCTCTTAAAGTCTTCATAAGAAGTAATGTTTTGGAAATTGTGATCTTTTCCAAATTTCGTATTCTTAGCAGTATCAATCAAATATTCAAATTGCCTCTGTTGTGTAGTCAAAGGATCATTTGCCCACTTTTGTATCTTGAAATGTGTAAATTTTGCAAATATCTTTGCAGCGATGACTTTTATAGACATATATTTTTAGTATTGAAAATTGATATAGTTTGTAGGATTGATAGGTTTATCTTTATCCCAAAGTTCAAATGTAAAGTTGACCTCTGTATCTGAATTAGTCGATTTAGACATTGCAATGACTTCTCCAGAGGTCACACGATCACCTTGTTTCTTTAAGGAAGTACCTTCTTGATGGTATACTGAAATTATTTCTGAACGATGCTTAATTATAATCACATATCCTGTATTAGGATTCCATCCTGAAAATAGGACTACACCATCAGCAATTGCCTTGATAGGAGTGTTTTCATCAACAGATAGTCGTATGTTATATTGTTTTTTGGAAATATCAAACTGAGTAATAATTTTTGCCTTTGCAGGAGGAAAAAATAGATATTCATCATTAATTTCAACATGGTCTGGCAAATTATATTTCTCAATTTCTTCGATCTCTTTTCGTAGTTTTAGATCTTCTTCAGAAGCTCGTAAATTTAATTTCTTGTAATCAAAGTTTGTATTATTTACTATAGAGTCAATTGTTTTATGATGTGCTTTTAATTCGCCACGCAGTACTTTTTTTATAGAAGCATAATACTTGTCATTATACGCTACCGCACTCAATAACGAGTCTGTGGTATAAGCTAGTCTATTTGCTTTTTTCATCAATTTTGTTGATGAATATCCAGGAATATATTCTCGTAGAGGAGAGAATGAGATCAGAAATATAGTTCCTGTAACCAAGAATACAGAAGTTATGAGCATAGCTATAAGCACATTGAGTCTCGATATTTTAAATGAAACTTGTTCTTCAAAAGTATTTTCATTTAAAATTACTAAGCGATACTTATTAATTATTTTCTGTTTGAGGTTCTTTTTATCTGCTTTCATAATAACAAACAAATATAGCAAGTTTTTACACTACCATAGTAGTTCCTAAGAGCGTCGAAACATAATGTAATTGGAGAACTACAGTTGAGAATAATTTTTACTATAAATTGCTTTAGTACCTCTGTCTAAAATAACACGTTTTACACGACGACCTAACCCTGTGATAAGTTCGTAAGTAATACTTCCGACAGCTTCGGCAAGTTCATCAGCACTATGTTTATTATCAAATATGATTACTTCATCACCTTCTTTACAGTCAATACTAGATACATCAACCATAATCATATCCATACATACATTGCCTACTATAAATGCTTTTTGATTGTTAATAGAAACGAACCCTTTTTGATTACCGTATATACGCCCAATACCATCGGCATAGCCAACAGGAACAACTGCTGAATACATATCCTGCTCTGCTTTGTAGGAGCGACTATAACCTATAGAGTCTCCTTTTTTGACATGTTGGATTTGCGATATTTTAGAAACTAAGCTTGCTACAGGTTTTAAATTTTCATTATGTATAGCCTCATTTCCGTAACCATATAGACCGAGCCCCGTACGTACCATACTAAAGTGTGCTTCTGGGTAATTGAGTACTCCAGAGGTATTAGCAATATGTAGCAAAGGGGTATACCCTAATGGGGTTATGATATGATTTGCAAACGCTTTAAAAGCTTTAATCTGGTCATTCGTAAATTCACTCTCTTTATGGTCTTCACTAACAGAAAAATGAGAGAAAATACTTTGAATACGTATAGGTGCAGTCGCTATTTTATGTGCTAGTTTAGCAGTTTCTTCTATATTGAAACCTAAACGATTCATTCCTGAATTGAATTTTATATGTATAGGATAAGCAGCTTTATTGTATTCTTTGAGCAGTGTAGTAAACTGCTCAAATACACGAAAACTATATAAACTTGGTTCAAGATTATATTCAATAATCATCCTAAAATTATCGGGCTGTGGATGGAGTACTAAAATTGGGGAATCAATTCCATTTTCACGAAGCTCTCTGCCCTCTTCTGCATAAGTAACACCTAGATAATCTATGCCTAATTGGGCTAATCGCTTAGATAATAGTACAGAGTCATTGCCGTAAGAAAAAGCTTTAACAACAGCTAGCATTTTAGTATCACTACTAATTTTTTTACGAAAGTAAGCATAGTTATGCTCAAGGTTGGCCAGATTAATTTTTAGAACGGTACTACTCATGATGAATTATGAAAAAAGAGATTTAATATTACACTGGAACTATAAAATTGGTGTTAAGTAATAGCGGTTTAGAGGATGTTGTGTCAATAAATTAAGATATTTTCCCTAGTCAATTTAAAGAAAATAGAGGATATATACCTGCAATTGATTTTTATAAGATGATATCTTCATCAAAAATTAGTCAAGATACCCATGAATATTTTTTTGAGTTAAGTGTCTGGTATTTAGATTGTCAGTATTTTTTTAATGCAAATACAGGTGAATTAAGCTGCTTCGCTCCCTCAAGGAAATCAATAGATATGATAAAGTTACACTGTACAACTTCTCCCCCTAAAGCTTCAATAAGTTTACAAGCAGCCTGAGCTGTACCACCCGTAGCTAAAATATCATCATGTAAAAGTACTTTATCTCCTGGCTGTATCGCATCTTCATGTATTTCTAGAATCGACTCGCCATATTCAAGACTATAACTTTCTGAAATAGTATTATACGGTAGTTTCCCTTTTTTACGTATGGGAACAAACCCCACTTTTAGTTCTTTTGCTAATATTCCTCCAAAAATAAACCCTCTTGAATCAATAGCTACTACCTTATTGATATCCTTAGGTATTGCTTCTAGTAATTTTTCAGTACAAAATTGAAAAGCTTCAAAATTTCCTAGTAGAGGTGTAATATCTTTAAAAACAATACCTTCTTTAGGAAAATTAGGTATATCTCTTATGAAAGAATTTAAATCCATTATTTTTTTTATAAAAATAAGACTTTTTTTATTGAGTAATGAAAAAAAGTTATATATTTGCATCACACAAAGGCTCCGTAGCATAACTGAATAGTGCACTTGATTACGGCTCAAGAGGTTGCAGGTTTGAATCCTGCCGGAGTCACTTTAAAAAGCAGACTAATTTTTATTAGTCTGCTTTTTTTTTGAACAAGATTTAATGGTTCTGCATTGCTCTATCTACTTTTTTTGGCTATCGGAAAAGTGGGATGATGAGGGAGCTCCACACAAAAGAGTGTGTGAGGAACCAGATTAGTAATCAACTATTAGAGAGTTTGTTTAAAAGCTAATGAATTAATCTCTTGTTCTTTTTTTCAAGAATCAATTATTTCTGTAACCTACTTTTAATTTAGTAATTAATACTTATCGTAATTACTATTATTCCTTAAAATTAGATTTAAATGCTTCCTGATATTTTTCGAAGTCATACTGAGATTGGATTTTCTTATAATCGTCACTTGCTATCAATTTTAAAAAGATCTCTAGTTGTTTAGGAGTGTGATACCCCATGATTGGAAGAATATAATTTCCTCTTTCGTCAAAAAAGGTCATACAAGGGTAACCAGATACATTTAAGTATTTACTGAAATTGTGTGTACTATTACGCCCTCGTTTTCCTTCTTGGTAACCTGGGTTCCCGTAAAAGGTGTTTCTGTAAGAAAAAGCTTCATTACCTTCAGCATTAAATTTTACTGCATAAAAATGTTTGTTAATATATTTCGCCACATCTTTATTATGGAATGTATTCTTGTCAAGCATTTTGCATGGACCACACCATTTGGTATATATATCTATGAATATTTTTTTAGGTTCTTTCTTCTGTAGTTTGAAAGCTTCTTCTATGGGTATCCAATGAATTTTCTGAGCATTTATATGGGTAGAGAATAATAGTATAAGTAGGACGAGGAAGGAAGTGTTCTTGTTCATAAAGTTGTGTAAATTTATAGTGATCTAAGGTTTCAAAATTATACCAATGAGAAGTTACGTTTAATCAATACCATGCATAAGTTTCTTAAGCAATGGATTTAGTGCTCCCACAATAATTCCTGATACAATGGGTATTACAGTAAAAATTAAGAAAAAAGTTTTCATATCGTAGGTTGAAGTAATTTTTTCAATCTCACCTCCTAGTGATCCTGCAATTTTATTTCCGATAGCAATAGCTAGATACCACACTCCAAACATAAAACCGATCATACGTGGAGGAACAAGTTTACTTACCTGAGAGAGACCTAAAGGAGATAGACATAGTTCTCCTAATGTATGGAAGAGATATGCTAAGATAAGCCATATGATACTTACTGAAGCACTGGTTGCTCCTTGTGGTATTGAGGAAGATCCAAAAGCTAAAAAGCCAAAGCCAACTCCTAATAATATTAAGCCAAAGGAATATTTAAAGGCTGAACTTGGGTTGTATTTACTTTCCCACCATTTCGAAAAAGATGAGGCAAAAGCTATAATGAAAAATGAATTCAGAATACTAAACCAAGATACTGTCACTTCGACGCTATCTTTTGAAAAGTCACGTTGTAGCATCCATAGCGTAATTCCCCATAGCCCTAAGAAAGTAGCTAGTAATACGGTATTTGATATTTTTATAACCTCTTGGGTTTCTTTTCTTAGTTTCAGAATTACCCAGGTTAGAATTCCCAATGGTGCTATTGTTAAAAGAGTATTCGTAATTTTATAGATTACACCGCTACTCCCTTCTAAGGTTCGATCGGTAAAGTCCCTTGCAAAAATCACTAATGAAGTTGCTCCTTGCTCAAATGCCATCCAAAAGAAAACAGTGAAAATTGCGAAAATAACGAGTGCAATCATACGATTACGTACTATTTTAGGGTATCGGATCATACGATATACTATTAGACCTAAAAACAAGCATAGTGCAAATAAGATAATATTAATGGGACCAGAAAGTTCTGGTGAAAAAATCATATATTCTTCAGGGAGTATATGAAAGCCATTAATCTTAGAGATAGGATCATTAATAAGGTAGGTAACACTAACTAATACCAAAAAGCCAACTACTAACCTTTCTATATTCGTAAAGGGGTTAAGGGTTTTATCTTTAGGCTCTTCTTCGTCAGTGTTAATAATATTTTTCTTTCTTTTAGGGGTTCCAATACTTCCGAATAACGGTTTTGCTAACCAAAATTGGAAAGTTCCTAGTAGCATAAAAATACCTGCTAAGCCAAAACCATATTTCCATCCTAAATTTTCTGCAAGGTATCCGCAAAGCATCATTCCGAAGAAAGCACCTGCATTAACTCCCATATAAAATATAGTATAAGCTCCATCTTTCTTTTCGGGTACTTTAGCATACATCTCTGAAATAATAGAGGTCATATTGGGTTTAAAGAAACCCGTTCCTATAATTAGTAGTCCAAGCCCCGCGTAAAGGGATAGTTCTGTTTCAAAAGCCATTGATGCGTGTCCCATCGTCATGATTAGAGCTCCTATTACTACAGCCCATCGATATCCTATGTATTTATCAGCAATGATACCCCCTACTATAGGGGTCAAATAAAGTAAACTGGCGTAAGTACCAAAAAGAGCTCCCGCATTCTCGGCAGACCAACCCCAACCAGGAAAGGGCACATCGCTACTTTTTATTACAGCCATTGTTAGGAAATTTACTAATAATACACGCATTCCATAAAAAGAAAAACGCTCCCACATTTCTGTAAAAAATAGTACAAATAAACCTGAAGGATGGCCTAGTACTAGTTTTTGGTTTGCTTCTGAACCTCCGTATAACATTGTTTATATTTTAGTTTTAATTTAAAATTAAAAAAATGAAAACAATTATAAGGTTAAATTCTTATAATAATGAGAAAGACTATTAGATGATCTGTTATATTTGTTATTTCCTAATAATAAGTACCACTATTCATAAATAAAAAATTGACATATTGTGCTGTTTGTCTTCTCTAGGTAATTTTGTGAAATATGTCGATACATAAAATAAAGCAACTATGGTTTCACAAGTAAAAGGATTTTCAAGATTATCTAAAGATGAAAAGATTAATTGGTTAGTTTCTAGTCATTTTTTGAACCAGAATATAGCCAGAGAAACACTTGAAAAGTACTGGAATACAGATGAACAGCTACAGCTATTACATGAAGAGTTTTCAGAAAACACTATCAGTAATTTTTACCTACCTTTTAGTGTCGCTCCTAACTTTGTTATCAATAAAAAGATTTATACAATTCCAATGACTATTGAGGAAAGCTCTGTAGTGGCTGCAGCCAGTAAAGCAGCAAAATTTTGGAGTAGTCGTGGAGGTTTTAAAGCAGAGGTCATAAATACAGAAAAGAATGGTCAGGTACACTTTTGTTACCATGGTGAATTTGAAAAGTTGAGAAACTTCTTTATTGAGGTAAAACCTAAGCTTATAAATGGTATTTCCTCAGTACAAGCCAATATGCAGAAAAGAGGCGGGGGGGTAACAGATATTATATTACTTGATAAAACAGATCAACTTCCTGATTATTATCAGCTTCACGCTACCTTTGAGACTGTAGATGCTATGGGGGCTAATTTTATAAATACCTGTTTAGAGACTTTTGCTACAATACTTAAAACTGAAGCACTTAATTATAATGTCTTCTCAGAGGACGAAAAGGAGATCGAGATAATAATGAGTATCCTTTCTAACTACGTGCCTAATTGTTTAGTTCGTGCTGAGGTAAGTTGTCCTATTGACGAATTGCCTAGTACTCCTGAATTATCTGCTAAAGCTTATGCGGAGAAATTTGTTAGAGCGGTAGCAATAGCAGAAAAAGAACCTTTTAGAGCTGTAACACATAATAAGGGAATTATGAATGGGGTTGATGCGGTAGTATTAGCTACAGGAAATGATTTTAGAGCAATTGAAGCAGGAGCTCATGCCTACGCCACTAAAGAGGGGAGTTATGCTAGTCTTACTCATGCTTCTATAGAAAATGATTACTTTAAGTTCTATATTGAAATTCCTCTTGCTTTGGGGACCGTAGGTGGACTTACTAGTTTACATCCTATGGTTAAACTCGCTTTGGAAATTTTAGGAAAACCTAGTGCGAAGGAGTTAATGAAGGTTATTGCTGTAGCTGGGTTGGCACAAAATTTTGGTGCAATTAATTCGCTCATTACAACAGGAATTCAGAAAGGGCATATGAAAATGCACCTAATGAATATTTTAAATCAACAGCAGGCTACACCACAAGAGAAAAGTGCTGTTAACGAATACTTCTCTAAACATGAGGTTACTCATAGTGCCGTAGTTTCATTGCTAGAAGAATTAAGATCTTAAGAAATGAAAAAAAAATTCTATAGTTGTGGAAAACTACTGCTTACTAGTGAATACCTCGTTTTAGATGGAGCGAAGGCATTGGCTATCCCTACTAAAAAAGGACAATCACTATCGGTAATCGAAAATGATAGTAAATTGTTGATATGGAAAAGTTACGATTGTTATGGTAAATTATGGTATGAAACACAAATCACACTGAGTGATCTGCTCAGTAAGACTCCTCCTGAAAGCAATAACAATATCGATAAAACTTTATTTACAATTTTAAGAAAAGCACATCATTTATCTAAGAAGGGACTCGATCCTAATAAAGGCTATTTTATAGAGACTCATTTAGAATTTGAACGATTATGGGGGTTGGGAACTTCCTCAACGCTTATTAATAATATTGCAGATTGGTTTTCTATAAATGCTTTTGAACTGTTAGAATTAAGTTTTGGAGGGAGTGGTTATGATATCGCAGTAGCAAAGTCGAATACGCCAATTTTATTTCAGAGAACGTATAAATCAGATATACCAAAGGTGACCAGGGTTCCTGAATTTAGTCCTTCTTTTAAAGAGGAGCTCTTTTTTGTGTACTTGAATAATAAAATGGATAGCAAAAAAGCAATTTTAACTTATAGATCTCGTAATAAGATAGATATACAGAAGTTTGTACAGCAATCTAATCTATTGACAGAGGCTTTTTTAGAAGCTAAAAATGTCCAAGAATTTGAAGAATTGATAGATCAGCACGAGCAATTGATCAGTGGAATATTAGATATACCAACGATAAAAGATCAACGTTTTTCTGACTTTAAAGGTAGTATTAAAAGTCTTGGAGGATGGGGAGGAGATTTTGTGCTCGTTACAGGGGGGGAGGATGCAAGAAGATATTTCCTAGATAAAGGCTACAAAACTATTGTGAGTTATATGGATATGTTGCTAAGTGGTGTATAAAACCAATAAAAACAGAGGACTAAACCTTATACTAGGTGTAGTCCTCTGTTTTTGTATTCATACCAATTGGTCGTATTTCTATTTAGAGAAAATCATGAAATTATTTAAATTCTGTTGGTCGAATAAAAGATCAGAATAAGTAAGGTGTAAATCCTGTAGGTAGTTTTTAGCCTTTACCTTGTCGGGTTTCCATAAAAGTCGAGTATAGAAAGATACTGCAGCATCTACATTCTGATGCTCTAAATACTGCATTGCTATAATTTCATTTTTAGTAAAATAACGATATGTTAAGAAAGGGTCTTCACTCTGGAAATTATCTTCTAACTGGTATTTCTCACTCGTTGCTATTGATCTTTCTATGATTTTTTTGTCCAAAACTTCTTTTTCAGAACCATCATTAATAAATATTATTTCATCAATTGCAGCTTCTGCTTCTTCACGACTTTCTGAAATGCCAACAAACTTTCCCTCTTTTGTGTCAGCTTCCCATAATACAATGTTAGATGTAGATCCTGCTTTCTGTGCGAATAGGTTTACAGTTATGAATACTGTAAACCAGATAAATAAGTTTTTCATGTTATGTAGGTGTTAAGTGTTCTTATATAACTAATTTAATAAGAAAAATAACAAAAACGATGAAAAGTCATTTGTTTTCGACGAAATGCGTGTTACTTTTTTCTAAAGTAAATAGTAATAGGAACTCCTTCGAAATCGAACATTTGACGTAATTTATTCTCTATGAACCTTTTGTATGGATCTCTAATATACTGAGGCAAGTTGCAGAAAAACACAAACTGAGGTTGCGGTGTTGGTAATTGCATACAATATTTGATCTTCACAAATTTACCTTTATAAGCTGGCGGAGGGAAGTGTTCAATGATAGGTAACATGGTATCGTTCATTTCACTAGTTTTGATACGTCTCGTACGATTTTCATACACACCTACAGCTGTTTCTAAGGCTTTTAATAAACGTTGTTTTGTTAAGGCCGACATGAATACTATAGGCACATCAGTGAAAGGAGCAATTTGCTCACGAATATGTCTTTCAAACTCTTTAGGAGTATTACTCGTTTTATTCTCGATAAGGTCCCATTTATTCACTAGAATAACAATTCCTTTTTTATTTCTTTCAGCTAACCAGAAGATATTTTGTACCTGTCCATCAAATCCACGTGTAGCATCTACAACTAAAAGGCAAACATCAGAATACTCGATAGAACGTATTGAACGCATTACTGAATAAAATTCAAGATCTTCTTTTACTTTAGATTTCCTACGTATTCCAGCGGTATCTACCAAGTTGAAATCGAATCCGAATCGGTTGTATTTTGTATCAATAGAGTCTCTTGTAGTACCTGCAACATCTGTCACAATATTTCGCTCCTGACCAATTAATGCATTGATAAAAGAGGATTTCCCCGCATTAGGGCGTCCTACTACTGCAAATCTAGGTAGTTCATCCTCGTTGTTGTCTTCTTCCTTCTCAGGAAGCATTTTTACCAACTCATCTAAGAGCTCACCTGTACCTGTACCATTTACACTCGATATAGAAAAATACTCCCCTAATCCTAGATTATAAAATTCGTAGGCATCATTTATTAGTTTTACATTGTCTACTTTGTTTACAACTAGTAAAATAGGCTTGGTTACTTTTCGTAGTAGTTTTGCTACGTCTTCATCCATACTTGTAATACCGTCTTTTACATCTACTACAAATAAGATAACATCCGCTTCATCAATAGCTAATTCTACTTGTTTATCTATTTCAGCTTCAAAAACATCATCACTTCCTACAACATATCCCCCCGTGTCTATAACAGAAAACTCTCTACCATTCCAGTCCGATTTTCCATAATGACGGTCACGAGTTACTCCACTAACAGAGTCTACAATGGCTTCTCTTCTTTGAATAAGTCTATTAAACAAAGTAGATTTTCCTACATTAGGGCGTCCAACAATAGCAACTATAGAGTTCATAGCAATACGAATTAAAAAATTGATGTCAAAATTACGCTTTTCTGCTTAATCTACAAGGTGTTTTCTTCTTAAAGAAACCTACATTCGAATAATTCAGTTGATATAAGAAAGTCTATTTTTTAATAAATGTTATATGTTTTGGTGCAAACTTACCTTTATAGAATCATAATTAATGTAATATGTCTGATAACCAATCATATTCAGTTGTTAATAAGCAACGTATCTATGAGCAAAATATAGAATCTTCTCAGAGGAAGGATTATGGAATATTTTTGACGAATAATATGTTAACGGTTGATGAGATTTTAGATGTCATCGATTTCGATGACAAAGATATTTTAAATAAAAAGTTCCTAGAGCCGTCATGTGGGAATGGTATTTTTGTAATTCGATTGCTAGAAAGAATTTTTAAAGAAAATAGAAGTGCTATTGAATTTCAGCGTTTCGTGTCTTCAAATATCTGTTTTGTAGATGTTAATGAACAAATGGTTGCGAAAACCAAGCAGAACATAAAAGACTACTACAAAATAAGATTTAATCAAGTCTACGACAGAGCCTTTAGTGCTTTTGTATATGATTTTACCCAAAGAGTACAAGCTAATAATTTGTCATTTAAGAATAGTTTAAATGGTGGTTTATCTAAGTTTTTACAAAATATTGATTACGTAATAGGAAACCCTCCTTATGTTTCTTTGTACGGAAGAAGAGATCGAAAGAAAAATGAAGCACAAAGGGTTTATTACTTAAATAATTACTCCCAATTTCCGAAATCGGTTAAAAATGGCAAAATTAATTACGTAATGTTGTTTATTGAGCATGCTGTTGATTTTTTAAAAGAGCATGGTAAATTGAGTTTTATTATTGATTTCGCTTTTTTTGAAACCGCTTATCAATACACCCGAAAATACCTACTTGATCATACTAAAATACTATCCATAAAATACAATATCCAAGATTTTGAAGTAGCAAGTGGTCAGGTGGTTCTTACTATAGAAAAAACAAAAGTAACCGATAATTTAGTTACTATTATTAATGCCGAGGATAATAACACTATTCAGGTAAATCAAAAAGTTTGGAACACTCCAAATGACCAGTACAGATACCGATTTAATTCGTGTTCAAAAAGTGCTAACATTATACAGAAAGTAATGGATAAGAAGTGCCCTACACTTAAAGAGCTCTATCCAAAAAAGAATTTAAGAACTTGTGTAATGCTATTGAATATGGAAGATAGGTTTGTTTCAGAGGAACAAAAAACTAAAAAAGAAGTAAGTGTATATCCGTATTACCAAGGGTCAAAAGGCTTAAAGACCAAGTATGCTCAAATGGAAAATCGACGTTTTTTCCACTACGATAAATCCTTGCAGAACACCATAAATGAAGCCTTAAAAATTGAATTAACTGCTAAACAGATAAAAAATAAAAAGCGTTTAGGATTAGGGGAAACAGTGATTTATGATAATCCCAAAGTGTATATACGGCAGTCTGCTAAAGAAATTATCGCATCTTTTGATGAAAAGCCAAGTGCGGCAAATAATAGTCTTTATGTGTTTTCCTTGAGGGATAACTCTGAAACTACAATCCAGTTTTTAAAATTTCTGTGCGGTATTTTAAATTCTGAACTCATTACTTTTTATGCACAACAACGCAAAATAATCCGTTTCTCGAAAGGAAAACAACCACAAATAAAAATCTCTGATTTGTATACAATACCTATACCCACGGATATCAGTTTTCAGAAAGAGATCGCAAGCTTGGTAAGTTTAATCTATGAAATAGATAACTCAGAAAAGTGTATAAATGAAATAAATCAGTTGGTTTATGGTTACTTTGGGTTACAGGCGAAAGATATTGAAACTATCAGAAATGCTATTAAATCTTTTTAATAGTATAGCTTTATTTATCCTCATTAATTGCCCAATTATAATTTTTATAATTCCATCTCTTCTGATCCTCAATTTTTACGTTACTGTATTGATTTATGAAGTTGTTTACTGATCCAGCATGACTTTTGAAATCTTTTCTATACCATGAAAAAAGCTTCGAGATTTTTATACTGTCCGTTGAAATTTCATTAAAAAATGAATCATTAATAAACTCTTTAGTTTGGTGCTCTAGAAGTTGCTCAAGATTATTTGAGGTATAAGCTACACGAGTTAGTTTAGGGCAAGATAACGAGGCACAATTAATAGCAAAATGAATGCGAGCATCTCCAAATTTTCTTAAAATTTCATGTTCTACTTCCGATAAGTTCATGTTTTTTCCATCGATATTAAAGAAAGGTTTATCCCAAGGTTTATTAATTTTTTTGATACTACTAACAGGGTAGTTGTCGATAATTAGTTTTATCGTATAGGCATTATATACATTAATCCAGAAGGCAACCTTATCCTTTATGTTCCATGAGTTATCAATATGCGTATTAGAAAGTGTATTCAGAAATTTATTAAAACTAACACTGTCTTTTTTAAGTCCTTTATAGTTCACCAAACCTTCTCTACTTACATGTTTATGAAGTAACGCAGTCCATTTTTGGTAATCAATTTCTTTTTGGGTAGTACTATCTTTTTTTAGCTTTACTGTATTTTGAGCAGTAAAATGAATACTAAAGAGGAGTGTTATAAAAATGAGTAATTTTTGAATGGTTTTTGTCATACTATGATTTATTTAAGAGCATGTAGGAAACGTGTTAATTTTATCGACAAATCTGTAAAAATCATCTTTCCACTACCATTTCGGTCAACATGATATAGGGCTTCTTCTAAAGCTTCGTATATATTTTCTATATTATTATGATGAACAAAAGGAGCGAAATTCTCTAGTTTGAAATTATCAGTACGAGGTTCAAAAAATACCAAGTCGGGACTGCTGTAGTTCAATAATAATGCCTGTCGGAAAAAGTCAGTGCAATACAACAAAAATTGCTTTTGTGTTTCCCTATTATGGCTCGCAATCTCTTCACTCCATATAATAAGTCTATGAATTACAGATTTATTTCCTTTCGCTTGGAAAGCAGCACGCACCCAAGTAATAAACCATTTTTCAAATTGTTCTTCTAGTCCTTTGTTGTCTAAGAGTTTGAGTGCTGTATTGTAATTCCCTTGAGCTCTATGTGCCAGTTCATGTGCTTTATCGGGAGCTATTTGTAAATGTTGTTCCAGTGCTTTGGACAAAGGTTCTGTTCCTATTTTAGGAAATTGCAACACTTGGCATCTCGACAGGATTGTTTCCAGTATTTGATCCTCATGCTCAGTAACTAATATAAAAACAGTATTTGACGGAGGTTCTTCAATAACTTTCAATAATTTATTGGCAGCCGTTACATTCATACGATCTGCCATCCATATAATCATAACTTTATAGCCACCATCAAAACTTTTAAGTGATAATTTTTTTACAATCTGATGTGCTTCTTCTACACCAATAAGTCCTTGTTTATTTTCGGCACCTATGTACTGAAGCCACTCATGTAAATCAGCGTATGGATTTTTTGCAACAAACTCACACCAGTATTTCAGAAAGTTATCGGATACGGGGTGTTTCTTTACCTCCTTAGTAGTAGTTACCGGAAAAGCAAAGTGAAGATCGGGGTGCGATAATGCGTCTAATTTTACGTTACAATTTGAAGCATTTTTGCTCGTATTGCACAGTAAGTATCGAGCATAGGCAATAGCAGCACTTAGTGTTCCTGAACCATTAGCACCCGAAAAAATTTGTGCATGTGCGATACGACCGTTATCAGCACTTTGTTTTAGGTGTGCCTTTATAGGGGCTAAGCCAATTAAAGAATCTAGTGTCATAGCTACAAAGATAAGTCTTGTTTTTAAGAATGCTAAGTGGGTTAATTCTCTTTTTTTGTATCACCTAAATATCAATAGTCTAACTTTTTGGTATTAAAA
>CAYYNF010000008.1:0-27717 GCA_964472695.1 uncultured Flavobacteriaceae bacterium | reverse complement strand
GAGGAGGAGAGTTTAATGTATCGGCTTCATTGTCGAGTTTTGGTGTCTCAACGAGTCTTGTTACAGCAATCCCAGAAAATCCCTTAGGTGATGCTGCTATGCAAACTATTCGTAGTTTTGGAATAGGACATCAGCACATTTTACGTAAAGGTGATCGTTTGGGTCTTTATTTTCTTGAACATGGTGCTTCTGGTCGTAAAAGCAAAGTTGTTTATGATCGTGATAACTCATCAATGTCACAGATTAGACCAGGAGATATTAATTGGAAGGAGGTTTTTAGAGATGCAACTTGGTTTCACTGGAGTGGTATAACACCCGCTTTGTCTCAGTCTGCTAAGGATACCTGTAAAGAAGCCATAATGGTTGCATCTGAAATGGGGTTAACCATATCTACAGATTTAAATTACCGTAGTAAATTATGGAAATATGGCAAGCATCCCAAAGAAGTAATGCCCGAACTTCTGAAACATAGTCATGTCATTTTAGCAGATGTAGATACTACTCTATTTATGTTAGGTTATGAAAAGATATCTCCTAATTATCTTTATGATGAAGAAGCGGTAAAAGCATTTCAAAAAATAAAAAAATTACTTCCTAATTTACAAACTATTGGGATGACGTATCGTGAATCTATCAGTGCGTCTTTTCAAAGAATTGGAGGGTTACTTTTTAATAGAGAGAGTTTATATCGTTCTAGTATTAAGGACGCTAATCCTGTAGTAGATCGTGTAGGTACAGGAGACGCATTCATGGCAGGTCTTTTATTTGGTTTACTTGAATATGATCATAACCCGCAACAAGTGATAGATTTTGCTACAAGTGCTTGTTTGTTGAAACACAGTATTTATGGAGATGTTAATCGTGTTTCAAAAGAAGAAGTGATAAATTTTATTAATAGTAATGGATCTGCAAAAGTGGATCGTTAAATAATTTGGAAAATATGGCTCAGTTTACGAGAATAGAAGTAGCACAGACTATGAAAGAAATAGGTATGGTACCACTGTTTTATCATCCCGACATTGAACTTGGGAAACAAATATTAAAAGCCTGTTATGATGGTGGAGCACGCTTGCTAGAATTTACTGCTAGAGGTGATTTTGCTCATGAAGTATTTGCTGCACTTACCAAATATGCTATTAAGGAGCTTCCTGGGATGATTATGGGAGTGGGCTCAGTTACTGATGCGGCTCAAGCTTCCTTATATATGAGTTTGGGTGCAAACTTTATTGTAACACCAGTACTTCGAGAAGATATTGCTGATGTGTGTAATCGTCGAAAAGTAATGTGGAATCCTGGATGTGGAACATTAACTGAAATTACGAAAGCAGAAGCCTTGGGTTGCGAAATTGTAAAGTTATTTCCTGGAAGTTTATACGGACCTAAATTTGTTAAAGGGATTACTCAACCACAACCTTGGACTTCCATAATGCCTACAGGTGGAGTTACTACCGAAGAAGAAAACCTAAGAGAATGGTTTGATTCAGGAGTAACTTGTGTAGGATTGGGGACGAAATTAATTAGTAAGAGAATTCTTGAAGAGAAGGATTATAAGGGGCTTTGTGAAAAAGTTAAAGAGGTTATAGCTACAATTAATAAGGTAAGAAATTAATATATATAATTAAAGTGTGGGCTTCTTACGTGGTTGTAGACATAGCTTTCAGATAATACCTTCCAGGTATTGATGTAAGGAGTCCTAAAAAGTCTGGTGTAGTGTACATAATACAAATTCAGGCTTTTCGTTTTATATAGTCTTTGATACTGACGGTATTATTATTTGTCGTATAGATAGGTTGGAGTGTCTTTTCTTCTAGGATGGAAAAGAAACAATTCATCTGCGATATCATAATTTTTTAGTTGGTAGAAGATACTTTTGCGGTAATTTTGTTAGTTCTATGAAGAAGTCACTACAAGTGTTAGATCACAGTATTTCAAAAAAGAAATTTGAATTAGTATACAATGAAGAGTTGCAATTATACCAAACCATATCAGTTCCTCAGAATTTAGATGATTATTATGATTCAGAGGTTTATATATCACATACTGATGCAAGAAATACTTGGTTTGATCGTTTATATCAACTGGTGAAATCAGTAACAATGTGGCAGAAGACAAAACTGATATATCAATATGCTAAAACATCAAATAAGATCCTTGATGTAGGTAGTGGAACAGGAGATTTTGTCCATTATTTACAAAAGCAGTCGCGAGAAGCTATAGGTGTGGAACCTAATAGTAAAGCCCGAAAGCTATCCCACGATAAAGGGGTCGATTGTGTTGAAAGTATTGAAGATATAAATGTTGAAAGTAAATTTGATGTAATTACACTTTGGCATGTATTGGAACATTTTCCTGACTATGAGGCTAGTTTAACAGATTTAAAATCGAGACTTAATAAAGGTGGAATTCTTGTCATTGCTGTGCCTAATTATAAAAGCTATGATGCTAAGTATTATAAAGAATTTTGGGCTGCTTGGGATGTTCCTCGTCATCTTTGGCATTTTTCATCAGAATCGATAGCTAAAATTAGTGCTTCCTTAGGTTTAACCATTGTAGCAAGTAAGCCTATGTGGTTTGATGCCTACTATGTATCCCTACTTTCGGAGGAATATAAAACGGGTAAAAAAAAATTACTAAATGCATTACGTATTGGTAGTCTGTCCAATACAAAAGCAGTTATTAATGGACAGTTCTCTTCTAAGATATATATACTCAAAAAAAATTAGTTTGTAAAGTGTTAAAAAAATGTAGATGGAATAAGAGGTTCTTACCTATAGCATAAAATGTGTTCCTGGTTACTGTTAAATTTTACTTTTTTTTATACTTTTGCCCCACTTAAAATTCTTATACATATTACTATACTTGTCGTAGAGGTAATTAAAGGTCTAACCGAACTTAATTGTAAGTAAGATAATTTTCTAAGATCTCCTTAATAATATACATTCTTAAAGAACTATATCTTGGCTTATGCAATCTGTTATAGGAATTTGTTCTCTAAAAAGAATTATGTATTGCAATTATAGGGTTGGTTGTTAATATTTTTTCTGTAAGTGTGTTATGTGTTTTTTTGAGGGGGTGGTTGATATTACTACTTTAACTTATCATATGTTGTGGAGCAGACTTATATTTTATGGCGGTAGTATTGAAATAAACTCTTCCTTAATAGTTTCGCATAAAGGTTTAATGTTTTAAGCTTACTGATTAATGAAGTGTTTTTACTTAAATTGTTCATCTTGAGTAAGTAAACTTTGTTTTTTATCCTAAATTTATTTTAATATTAAATCAAAAATCAAGTGAAACATCTTAGTGTTTAACTCTTTTTTGTAATACAGTTATGTCTAATATTCTAGGTGTAAATACGAATGATCAATCGATGCTAGTTGATCTAGAAGTCGATACCAACAAAGGGGTAGGGCAATTAGGATGTACGGAGCCTGATAGCAAGGACAAAGGTGTTAGAGAAGCTCCTTTTCAAAAAGGAGATGACGTTGTTTATATTGATCATTTAGGTAAACTGTATAAGGCAAAATTTCTGATTTTGAATCGTGGTAAATACGCCTACATTAAGTGTAGAAATAAGGTTTTGAAGCTGGATATTTCTAAAGTTTGTAAAGCTGATGATAAGAGAGCTATAAAGAAACTAGATAGAGATTTCTTATTATCGAGGGTTACAAGTAAACCTACACATTCTTATCGTTCTGGTTCTCAGGATGATTTGTATGTGGTGAGTGACAATGAAGACTGCTTATCTTTGGAAGGGGTGCGTTATACTTATGAAATGACTATGTCTAATCAGTTGTTACGTAATGGAATACGTGTGTGTAGGCATTTGTCTAATATCTTGATTCGATTAAGGAAAAATGCGTTTATAAAGCCTTTCATTTTAGTGCTAAATTTTCTTAGAATCACTGATCATGCTAATAAAGAAGTGTCCTTAGAAGAAATGGATAAGGTGAATGAATTGGTAGGTATTTTTCAGAAAGTATATGATGAGAAAGCTAGTTTAGGAATAAAGATTAGCGGATGTGTAAAAGCTGTGGTAGATGATATGTTTTTTGGATTTGATAACTTTGTGAAAGTTGCTAGAGTAAGTGGAATTGTTGGTCTTGAGTTGGTTAAAAAGGATATTGCAATTTTGTTGATTACTTCAACTTTAAAGTGGCTTTTTGATCCTCAGGTAGGGCAAAAAAGTTTTGAAGATTTTCTGAGTGAATCTATCGAATCTTCTAAAAGAATAGCAGATTCTAGTAACGGAAATCTTAAAAAGATTACGAAACTTTTTAAAAAATTCTGTAGTAATAAACTATTTCAGAATTTTTTACAGCATAGTAGTCATCCCTTATTGAGAGAATGTGGGAAAGCTTTAGAGGCAGAGTCTAAAGTGATTGATGATAGGGCTTCTATTTCTTTGATGGCGAATCATTTTTCATTACACTCTGAGTTAAGTATGCTAAGAGGTATTCCAGGTTATGTGAATGATTATCAAAATCAAAATTATTATAGAAACAAAGCAATGTATCATAAAATTATCATTGTTGGTATGCTCGAAAATTTAAGAAAAGGTAAGGAGGTAACACAGACACAGGCAGTAGACGAAAACTGTTTTAGAAGTCCTATAAATAGAAGAGGTGTTTCTATAGAGACTAGTTCAGGTCAAAGGATATCTAGATCAGGTCGTACTCTAGAAAGGTCCAGATCTTTATAAAATTAATTATGAATTGATATAATAAAATTTTTCGACGTCACTTATTTTTAGATTACAATCGATTTACGAAGAGGAGAGAAGCCTGATCTCTTCGTTTTATTGTAGCGAAAAATTAGCGAGTATATTCATGTGAAACTTTTTGTTAATTATAAAATTAAGGTGACTTTTTATTAGACTTTAACTTAAAATAATGGTGTAATATTTCTAAGTTTCTTATAATGGAAAGAGAATTATTAAAAGAAGGAGAATTAGTTGGTATCTTTGATGATATAACATCAGAGAACCCTTATTTAGCAAAAGTAATAGGGAATGACCCTGATACACCCGACAAGGTTATCATTGGGGTGATTTCTGCTTCAGGGCGTCTTAGACCAAGGAAGGTAGACCCTCAGCAATTATTTCGAGTCTCGGAAGAAACACATCCACGTACGATTAAGCTTCGAGAGGAGCATCTAGAAAGAATGCGTATACATCAGTTAGAAGTAGAGGCTACCAATCCTGATTTACGAACAACGATCGAAGGAGAATTATTAAAAGAAGGAGAGCTTGTTGGGGTCTTTGCCAATCCAAATTCAATTTACGCTCAGCAAGCAACAGTAGTAAGAAATGACCCTGATACATCTAAAGTAATTATTGCTGTACGAACTTCAATTCCAGAGCTTCCCATAATGTTAGCAGTAGAGATTGATCAATTATTTCGAGTAGGAGAGGAATTAACCCCACGTGCAAAAAAAATTAAATATGCTCATCAAGAAAAAGCACGTATAAATCAGTTAGGGACGGGACAGACTGTTCCTAATTTGCGCACAGCTACTAAGGATGATACAGCTACTGTTGGAAATGCGTATAAGACTCATAATGATTTTCAATTCTCTCCAGAAGCCATCTACTATGCGTTTAAATTGATGAACGTCATACCAATAGGTAGGGGAGTTTTAAATATGAAAAAGCTAGTATCTACTGCAATACAAGATCTTTTAAGGGAGAATGGTCAGGAAGCTGTGACACAAGGTTTGGCTGCTACATCCATTACTACTTTTAATAGCAGGGTAAGACAGAAGGATATTGATGATGTCACTTGTATATTGGAATTTTTTGATCAGCTTATGCAAGAAGAGTTCAAAAATGACCCTTCATTAATGCTTACACTTGGGGCGAAAGTAACACTGGATACTCTTGGAACGACAGCCCATGAGGCTCTGAAAGTGTATAATGTTGTTTCCAATATAGCAGATACAGCTCTGGAAACAGCTGTAAATGCTTGTCTTACTACCATATCTAATAGTGTGGAATCACGTGTAAGGTTACCTGTATTTGGTTCATTTACAAGTGTTTTGGATTTTATGATTACTCATGTAAATTTGGCAGGACACAGTGGTTTGCGAATGCATCTTGAAACTTCTGATACTCCTGAAATAAAGCGATTTGCTCAGGCACTAGCTGCTGATAATGAAAGACGCAGGCATGATACTGATCCTATTGTTGGTTTGGTTAAATCAACAGGGCCTCCAGATCCGAAATTAACGAATCCTGATAGAAATGCTCAAATGATGAAATATCTCTTTGTGCGTATGTTGTATCTAAAACAAAAAGAACTAAAGGCAAGACAAGCAACTACTCAAGAAAGTCCACCTGATTTAGCTAGAGAGAATTTTCGTACTATACCAAGGGAGAGAGAAGAAGTCTCAATGTCTCGTTCAGCGTCTCTTCCTGGAAACCTTTCAGATTATAGGGTTTCTAGTGATCAGGAGGAAAGATTAGAGGATTTTACCCACTCTATGGTATCTAGAACAAGGGATTCTAAAATTTCTTCTGGTTCGAAACCTTCATCTAAAAGACATAGGAGAACTAGTTCGAGTACAAATGAATTATCTGTGAGTTCTGATGCAGCAGATTCAGAACAGGTCCAGTATAAACGATCAAGTGCTTCTAAAGATGATATAGCTATAGCGGCTTTGACACGTCAAGAGTCAGAAGAAGATGTAATACCTATTTCTTTCGCTCCAGAAACACCTGAAGGATCAGAAGAGACCTTATCCATTGGGGCGAGATTGTTCTCTTACCTCTTTGGTTCGAGAACAGAAACTTCTCAGAATAGAGATAAAGATAGGCTCAAAAAATATGCTGTTTCACAAGATTCTAATGAGCGTTTAGATAGTTTTATAAGAGGAAGACAGAGGGCACAACAGGAAAAAATAGACTTACAACGACAGAAGACCCAAGAAGAGCGAAAACACTCTGTGGACTTTTCTAAGTTTAGAATATCACCTGAAAATGAGGAAAAGTTCAAGAAAGCAAAAGAAAAAGCTTCTAAGATAGAACGAAAGCAAAAGAAAGAAGAAAAGAAGAAGAAAGGGAGAGGTAGAAAGCCATAATTAGGTCAAGCGTACAAAATTCATTAATGATTTCTCAGAGATCTAATTTTGTAATTTACGGATTACTAAATGTCATTTTTTCAGAGATAAACTTCATGTGTTTTGCTTTCTATAAAAGAATAGTTTTTTTTTACGTATAAAATGTTTATATTATTGTTTTTTAGTTATTTGCGTTTGTTGTTCTTATAGTGTATCTATAATATATACACTCTACCTATCCTTTCTAAGGACGTAAAAGAAGAGGCTCGACTGTATTATAATACTAGATAATCATTTAATGATGTCTGTCTTTTAATAGCAGTGGAGCTTTGGCTTCGTTTAGCCGAAAATTAACTTACCATTCTTTGATATGTGTCTTAAGTATTGAGTGTTAATTTGTTTAATTAAAAAAAATATTTATATATGAATGATCACGAGTCAGATATTGGTAGGACTATTGGGTTGGTACGTTTTGAGGGGACTATTTCAGCTATAGGAATAGAAAGTGCTCGTAGAGAGAGAGTTGCTTATGATAGAGCAGTATTTGACGATCCTAGATTGGTGATTGATGCTAATGATAATCATAATTCTTCTGAAGGTATAGATCGTCAATTGACACTAGAGCGGGGTAAGGAGATAAAGAAAGGTGCAATACGTAATATAGCACATGACTTTTTGAATAGCTTACGCTTTATGTATAAATCAGCTCTTGGTTATGATAAAATATCTCATCGTGCCGATCAGCAGATTGTTAAAGATGTTCTAGCTACTGATGGAGGTAGTGTGGAGCACTTGATTTTGCATGCTCATAGTAGAGGGGCTACAGGTGGAGCATTGGGGTATATTAATGAATTGTGTGCCCAGGCATTACAATCTAAAGCTCAGCGTAAGGCACAAAATAAACAAGGGCCTTCAAGACATCAACTTAAACGGCTTTCACTCATTATTGCTGACCCTGTGAGTGTAATGCATATGACTGATTTCGCAACTAAGGAGGTAAGTAAGTTATCTTTAGCTGATAGATTAAGGCAAATTGAACATGAATTTGGGATTTTTATAGATCTTACAGTGCGTTACCCTCATACGGTAGAAACTGATTTTCTGAAAGCAAATGACCAATTTAAAGAACTAGCAGAGAATTATAAAGAAGCTAGGGTGGTATATACTGGTTTTAGTCATGATTGTGGAGGGGCTGTACTAACAACAGATTTATTTTTTAAAATAACAGAGCCTACTCCTAGTTTAAAAGAGTATAAAAGTGATTTATCTTTATCGAAAGAGCAACAAATACAGCGACTCGTAGATGTTTTAAGACCGAGTTTATTTGAGGGTGGGCTTCCCCTATCTTCCGAATCTGTTGCAGTAACTAGTCTTAGAGAAGATCCTTTTCGACATTTATTGACACATAGAAATATGGATCAACTACTTATTTATGAAAGATTAGGATATGTAAGCAAGGAGTTGGTTGACGATTTCCAGTATTTTGTAGAGCAACACGAACAAGCAGTAATTCAGGAATACGGAAAAGGTCGTAAACGAGAAGGACATGACCCTAAATTGACCACATCACCAGCAATGCTTGAGTTGCGTCACTTTACAAATAGTACTGTAAAAAGTCGTATTAAAAATATAGTTAAAGGAGGAAAGCCTGGAAGTATGGAAAAGGGGGTGGGAGTAAGTCGAAATCCTTTCAAGACTTCTACGGGTTTCGGTTTAGATAGTGATCGGTCAAATCCCCGTAGAAAGCCACGAGGTAGAGGAAAGTAGTAGAAATCTGAGAATACTTGTTCCTGATTAGTATCTAACATATAAAACATCTCCTACACGTTGTACATTGTATATTCGCATATTAAATTCACTTTCTTTAAGGTCTACTTTAGTTCCTAAAATCGTATACTTAGTTTCTTTGTCTTCGCAATGATAATGGAAAAAGCCTTCGGAAAAACTTATAAAATCACAGGTATTTAAACAGTCATTAGGTTCATCTAATTCTAATGCGAGGAAACTTCCTCCATTGTTTTTTAAATAGACACCTTCAATAAAGTTGATATCATCACGTATGATTAGCTCATTACCTGCAAACTGTAAATCGGCATAGGAAGGGAAATTCAAATTAAAACTGGTATTAATTTGTTTATCAAGCATACAAGGGTTGTCAGAGTTATTTTGTGTATTTTTCTCACATGAAATATAAAGTAAAATCAGACAATAGCCCATTAGAAATCGTATATCCATAAATCAAATATATGAATTACATTTTTGTATATTTGTTAATGCTATATCCCAAATTTCGGGATTTTTTGTTTTATAAAATACCTATTTTATGAGTAAAGTATCTTATTATACTGCAGAAGGATTAAAGAAATTGAGAGATGAACTCAATCATTTAAAAGATGTAGAAAGACCTAAGGCATCAAATGCTATTGCTGAAGCAAGAGATAAAGGAGATTTAAGTGAAAATGCTGAGTACGATGCTGCTAAGGAAGCACAAGGTATGTTAGAAATGGAAATTTCAAAACTAGAGCAGGTGCTTGCCAATGCACGTTTAATAGATGAATCTCAACTTGATTTATCAAAGGCATTAATTCATTCTACGGTAACTATCAAGAATCAAGTAAATGGAGCTACCATGAAGTATAAATTAGTAGCTCAAAGTGAAGCGGATTTAAAAACAGGTAAAATTTCTGTAGATTCTCCTATAGGAAAGGGGTTATTGGGGAAATCAGTAGGTGATGTTGCTGAAATTAAAGTTCCTAGTGGTGTTATGAAATTTGATGTAATCGATATTACTAGAGAATAATATGGCTTCTATTTTTTCAAAAATTATTAAGGGGGATATTCCTTGTTACAAAATTGCTGAAAATGAGCATTGTTTTGCCTTTTTAGATATTAATCCTAATGCTAAAGGGCATACATTATGTATTCCTAAAATAGAGGTCGATAAATTGTCTGATCTTGATGAGGAAACTTATATTGAGTTGATGCTTTTCTCTAGGAAAGTTGCTAAAGCTATTGAAAGTGTTATTCCTTGTAATCGAGTAGGGCTATCGGTTGTAGGTTTGGAGGTACCACATGCTCATGTACACCTTATACCTCTTAATGCTATGATTGATGCTACTTTTACAAGTAAAGTAGAGGTTACTCCTGAAGAAATGAAGATCTTACAAGATAAGATTGTAGGAGCATTGTGAAAAAACTCCTGATTTTGTAAAATATACGGTCTGAAAGTGTTTAGTGTAAAAACAAATTCCTGCTTTTAAGCGTTTTTTCTAAACACTTTTTTTCAGTGTAATCTGAAAGGTAGTTCCTTTTCCGATCTCAGATTCTTTTACAGAAATGTTCCCATTATGATAGTCATTAATGATACGCTTTGCTAATGATAGTCCTAGTCCCCAACCACGAGCTTTAGAGGTTACTCCTGGTTCAAATATTGTTCGGAATTTAGTTTTAGGAATTCCAATACCTGTATCGGAAATCAGAAGTTGTACAAAGGTGTTTTTATCAAGCAGTTCAACGTGAATCCCACCTTTTCCTTTCATAGCGTCTATAGCATTTTTAACTAAATTCTCGAAGGTCCAACTGAACAGAATAGGATTCATAAGTACTTCGGTGTCTTCGTCTGGAAGTTCTAAAGAGAAATCAATCAAATGAGAACTTCTTGCTGTAAGGTAATCAAAGTTTTCTTTTATATTTTGTTTAATAGAAACAGGTTCAAGCTGAGGTACTGAGCCAATCTTAGAAAAACGATCGGTAATCATCTCTAGACGATCAATATCTTTTTTCATCTCTACTAAATAATCGGGTGAAATATTCTCCATCTCTAAGATTTCAATCCAACCTACTAATGATGATAATGGTGTACCTATTTGATGAGCCGTTTCTTTAGCCATCCCTGCCCATAAACGATTCTGTTCACTAACCTTAGAATTTAAAAAGAAGAAGTACAATACGCCTATTAATAACAGTATCACTAAGGTAATCGCTAGAGGGTAATATTTTAAATTTTTTAAAACTATTGAGCTTCCATAAAATAAAAATTGTTTTTGGCCATTAGGAAGCTCTATGTTAATAGGTTTATTCTCTTTTTTCAATCCTATTAAATAAGCATTAAATTTCTCTTGATCATCAAGAATTGATTTTGGAATATTGGCATGTAAATTAATATTTCCATCTTCGCTAATATTAATAATTGGGATCTTATTATTCGTAGTATTAATGAGCAAGTTAAGTTCTAGGTAATCATTCTCATTATTACTAATGAAGGCTTTCTGTGATTGTGCCCAAATTTCTATTTTATCACGTTCCACTTGTTTGAATCGTTCGAAAAAAACAAAAGTGTTCCATAAAATAAGCGTAATTACCGAAATGATAGCAACGATAATGAAGTACATAGATAACCTTTTCTGTGTATAGAAATTCATTAGCTTAATTTAAATTTTATAAAGTTCAAAATACGTATTCATTCTAAATTTATGTCTTAAAAAATACTATTTATAATACAATATAGTATTGTTTATCTACAATAGAATACTTCGTGTAAGTTATTGAATTGTAAATATTAGTTGAATAAAATATAATTAATCATTTTAATAATTTTTGTTTTTTAAGGTGTAAAAACATTGTTTTGTCTGTGTTTTTTATTTAAAGTATCTTTTTAACTGGTTATTTATTCTTTTTATCGTTAAATTTAGAGTGTAATTTTAATACCCTTGATAATGATTAAACGTCAAATTCGATTGGGAGCGTATGTAATAAGTTCCCTAACACTATTTAGTTGTACCACTGAAATTAGTACTTTAGAAGATTTCAGTATTATTGCTACTGATGCAACCGCTTCTATTGCTGAAAACCCTGAATCGGGTGATGAAATAACTACTCTATACGCTTTGGACAATGATCCTGATAATACACCGACTTATACTTTATTGAGTGAAAGTGTATCAGGAGCTTTAGCTATTGATGGAGATAAATTAGTTGTGGCAGATGCTAGTGCATTTGATTATGAAACAAACCCTGAAATTACAGGAGAATTCCAAGCGATTACTGCTGATGGTGTAACGAGTAGTGCAACATTTACCATTGCATTAGAAAATATAATAGAAGCAGATGGTGCTTTCGTGACACGCTGGGAGACAACTGCTGATGGTGAGGAAATTACCATATATACCCATGCTAATGATGATGACGAGATTTATTACAATTATGATATCGATTGGGGAGATGGAAATGTTGAAACAGGTGTTACAGGTGATATTGCTCATACCTATGAAACAGCAGGGGCTTATGAGGTAAGTATTACAGGAGAACTTTTCCCTGGAATTAAGCAAGGTAATGAAACCAATGCTCAAAAATTAAAGGCAGTAGTGTTATGGGGAGAAAATGAATGGACTCAATTAAATAGTGCTTTTAGGTATTGTGATAATCTTGTGATTGAAGATTTAAGTAGCCCTAACCTTTCTAAAGCAGAAAGTTTATCTCTAATGTTTATGGATACCGATTCCTTTGATGCTGATCTTAGCCATTGGGATGTGAGTAATATTACAGGCTTTTCTAATATGTTTAGAACTGCTAAAAGTTTTAATGGAGATATTAGTGGATGGGATGTAAGTAATGGAGAAAATTTTCATGCAATGTTTTTGGGAGCTACAGCTTTTGATCAACCGCTAAATAATTGGGATATGAGTAGTGCTACGGATATCTCGAATATGTTTACAGGAGCACTTCTTTTTAATCAAGACCTTAATGACTGGGATACAAGTAATGTAACTAATATGAACGCTATTTTTCAAAATGCAAGTGTTTTTAATGGAAATATAGCTGATTGGGACACTAGTGCGGTTTTACAAATGAGATACTTATTTGCTAGTGCGATAGCTTTTAACCAAGATATTAGTGGTTGGGATATGTCTAGTATGATATCGCTAGAAAAAGCCTTTGCAAGTGCTCGTGCTTTTAATCAAGATATAAGTGGGTGGAATACGGGTAACATCATTTCTATGTATGCCACTTTCCAAGGTGCTATAGCTTTTGATCAAGATATTAGTGGTTGGGATGTGAGCAATGTAGTGAATTGTAGCCTATTTGCTAGTGGAGTTACTACTGATAATTTAGTAACACCTACCTTCCCTGAAGGTTGTGAATAATAATGTGAGTGCTTTTAGCCTTTTAATAATGAAGAAAGTTATTACAACTTTCTTCAAATCTATCAAATAATGTAAAATAGTTATGGATTATATTTTTTCAATAATCCATACTGGAGTCTAAGGAATGACTCTTATAAAATATAACTTAATATGAGTTTTAAGATAAAAAATAATTATAGTAGCTATTTGGCTAGTGCCTTACTAATAGCTGGGTTAAGTTCTTGTAGTGAAGAATTGGTAATAGAAGAACGTGATGATGTTATAGAAATTGAAAACCTAGAGTTAACCATAGATGAAAATACCGCTACAGACACTGTAATTTCGGATATTGATTATTTAACTACAGGTCAAAAAGAACTTGCTGATGTTTCGATAGCATCTCAGAGTGTGGCTAATGCTTT
This sequence comes from uncultured Flavobacteriaceae bacterium, assembly GCA_964472695.1. Lineage (GTDB taxonomy): Bacteria > Bacteroidota > Bacteroidia > Flavobacteriales > Flavobacteriaceae > Aquimarina. Next base: position 14,117 of record CAYYNF010000008.1, on the reverse strand, counting down.
AAAAATTGTAGATCAAAAGTTGGTGGTTAACGATGCTTCTATGTTAGATTATGAAACTTCTCCTGAAATTACAGGGGATATAGAAGTAAAAGTTGGAAATATTACCGCATTAGCTTCGTTTACTGTAAGCTTAAATAATCTTATCGAAACTGATGGAGCTTTCATTACAACTTGGGAAACTACAAGTGCTGATGAAAAAATTACCATTTATACTTATGCAGAAGATGTCGAAAAAGGAATTGTATATGATTATACCGTTGATTGGGGAGATGAAACTACTGATGAGAATTTGACTGCGGAAGCTCCGCATATCTATACTACTCCAGGGGTTTATACCGTGACTATTACAGGGAAGTTTCCTGGTATCAAACAGAATAATTTAGATACAGGAATTAATGCTGCAAAGTTAAAAACGGTAGAACAATGGGGTGAAAATAAGTGGCAAAGCTTACATACTGCCTTCGACAGTTGTAAAGATTTGGTAATTAATGACACTTCAGCCCCTGATTTATCTGAGGCAACTACTGTTGCTGGGGTCTTCCAGAATGCTACTAATTTTAATTCAGATATCTCGCATTGGGATATGAGTACGATTACCAATATAGGTGGTATGTTCCGTAGTGCTACTAGTTTTAATCAGGATATTGGTGCTTGGGATATGAGTAGTGTAACTGGAGCTCATGCCTTCTGTTTAGGGGCTTCTAGTTTTAACCAAGATATTAGTGGTTGGGATATGAGTAACCTTGAAGATGCTTCTTATATGTTTCATTCAGCCTCTAGTTTCTCTCAGGATCTAAGTGGGTGGGATGTAAGTAAGGTTTCTAGTACTACCAGTTTTAATGGAGGTTCAAGTATCCTTACTGCGGAGCAGTTACCAGCCTTTCCGTAATATAAAAATATCATTTTACCAATATATGATACCATTAAAAAAGCCTCAACATTTTGTGTTGAGGCTTTTAGCTTTTCGTAAATCGTATTATAAACATTTAGTTTCAAAATTCATATCCATCAAATTCGTTTGCGATGGTGTCTAGAATACGGTATAATTCTTCAGGAGGATCTGTAGTGACTAGTTGTTGTCTGAAAGGTTTAATACCTCGTATGCCTTTGAAATAATTAGTGTAATGTCTACGTGTTTCTACTACGCCAAGTTTTTCTCCTTTCCAAGCAATAGACATTTCAAGATGTCTTTTAGCTACATTAACACGTTCTTGTATGGTAGGAGGTGCTTTGTATGTTCCTGTTTCAAAAAAGTGTTTTACTTCATTAAAAAACCAAGGATATCCGATAGATGCTCTACCAATCATAGCACCATCGAGTCCATATTTGTCACGCATTTCTAATGCCTTTTCAGGGGTGTTTACATCGCCATTTCCAAAAACAGGAATATGAATACGAGCATTGTTTTTCACTTCTGCAATTGGTGTCCAGTCAGCTTCACCTTTGTAGAGTTGAGCACGTGTACGTCCGTGAATTGAAATTGCTTTTATTCCTACATCCTGTAATCTTTCAGCAACTTCGTTAATCATAATCGAATCATGATCCCAACCTAGTCGTGTTTTTACAGTTACGGGTAGTTTGGTATGTTTTACCATGGCATCCGTAAGTCTTACCATCAGATCAATATCTTTCAGAATTCCCGCTCCAGCCCCTTTACTAACCACCTTTTTTACAGGACATCCAAAATTGATATCAATAATATCAGGATTAGATTTCTCGACAATCTCTACCGATTTCAGCATAGAGTCGAGGTTTGCTCCAAAAATTTGAATTCCTACAGGGCGTTCTTTTTCGTAAATGTCTAATTTCATCACACTTTTTGCAGCATCACGAATGAGACCTTCCGAAGATATGAATTCAGTGTACACCACATCGGCACCATTTTCCTTACATAAAGCTCGGAATGGAGGGTCACTTACATCTTCCATAGGAGCAAGTAATAAAGGAAAATTACCTACATCAATATTGCCTATTTTTGCCATGATTTTAAGATTTGGTTTTTAAAATTATACCAATTTCGTTGAGGGTATCGTATGTATAACATAGGAAGAAACGATTTATATACGATACATATTCTGTCGTGAAATAGGTGTTAGAAATAGTGTAAACAAAATAGAGCATAAGTTCGAGGATTATTTTCCTAGAGTACTCATGCTCATATATTTTTATTTGTATTGTCTCTTATTACTCTACGGTTACCGATTTCGCTAAGTTTCTTGGTTGGTCTACATTTTTACCAAGTAGTACTGCAATATGATACGATAGTAACTGCAATGGAATTGAAGTTAATATCGGAGTGAAAGGCTCTACTGTTTCAGGAATTTCAATAACATGGTCAGCAATTTCTTTTACTGTAGTATCTCCTTCAGTTACTACTGCAATAATTTTTCCTTTTCGAGATTTAATTTCTTGAATGTTACTTACTACTTTCTCATAATGACCTTTTTTAGTTGCAATAACAACCACGGGCATATGTTCATCGATAAGAGCAATAGGTCCGTGTTTCATTTCGGCTGCAGGGTATCCTTCTGCATGTATATACGAAATCTCCTTGAGCTTTAATGCTCCTTCTAATGCTACAGGGAAGTTGTATCCACGTCCTAAGTATAGGAAGTTTTTAGCGTCTTTATAAATATCAGCAATTGCCTGAATATTATCACTTCCTTTTAAGGCAAGTTCTACTTTAGCAGGCATTTGTTCCATTTCATGTAATAAGTAACGGTATTCTTTTTTATCAAAAGATCCTCTCTCTTTAGCAAGTCTTAGTGCTATTAATGAAAGTACTGTAATTTGTGTAGTAAAAGCTTTAGTTGATGCTACTCCTATTTCTACACCAGCATGTGTATAAGCACCAGCATGTGATTCTCTAGAGATAGATGAACCTACTACATTACATACTCCAAAGACGAAAGCTCCTTTAGATTTTGCTAGTTTTATTGCTGCCATTGTATCAGCGGTTTCCCCACTTTGGGAAATTGCAATAACTACATCATCGTTTCTAATAATAGGATTACGGTAGCGGAATTCTGAAGCATATTCAACTCCTACAGGAATACGTGCTAATTCTTCAAAGATATATTCAGCAATAAGTCCTGCATGCCAAGAGGTTCCACATGAAACAATAATAATACGTCTGGCATTTAGGAATTTATCGATGTAATCGTCGACTCCAGCCATTTTTACGATACCTTGTTCTGCTAATAATCGTCCTCTGAAAGTATCAGAAATAGCTTTAGGCTGTTCGTATATTTCTTTTAACATAAAATGTTCAAAGCCTCCTTTTTCAATTTCATCCAAGTTGACTTCAAGCTCTTGGATGTAAGGGTCTACAACTTTTCCATCATCGATTTTAGATACTTTGACACCATCAGCTATGGTAATACTCGCCATTTCCCCATCTTCTAGATAAATAGCGTTGTTTGTGTATTCAATAAATGGAGAAGCATCTGATGCTATAAAATATTCATCTTTACCTACTCCTATAGCTAATGGACTTCCTAGTCGAGCAACAACAACTTCATCAGTTTTTTTAGTGTCGAAAACAGCAATTGCATAAGCCCCAATAGCTTGTGTAAGTGCTATCTGTACAGCTTTGTCTATAGATACATTTTCATTTTTTTGAACATCTTCTATCAGGTTGATTAGTACCTCAGAATCAGTGTCAGATTTAAATGTGTAACCACGTTTTATCAGTTCTTTTTTCAGTGGTTCATAATTTTCAATAATTCCATTATGAATGATCACCAACTCACCTGAATTAGAATAATGTGGATGGGAGTTTACATTGTTAGGTACTCCATGTGTTGCCCATCGAGTGTGACCTAGTCCAATATTACCTTTGTTATTTTTATTCTCTTTAATGAGTGATTCAAGATCAGCGACCTTACCTTTAGTCTTACTAAGTTCTATCTTTTTGCCATCAAACAAAGCTAGACCAGCGGAATCATATCCTCGATATTCTAATCTTTTTAAACCTTTAATAATAATTGGGCAAGCATCTCTATGCCCTATGTATCCTACTATTCCACACATAATTAAGAGTTGTTTTTTAATTTATAGTTTTAGTATAAGTTAAGGTCAGTTTAGGTCTTTTATTTGTATCAATATTATTTGAGTCACAAATTGCTACTGTATTGAAACAAAGTAAAGAGCCTTGATTTACAGCTTGTTCTTCAATAGTATTAAAGAGAGAAGCGGTTTCTGTTAAGCTTATATCTTTAGTAACTGATAAGCTTAAAGTAGTATTAAGTTCTAGGAGTTCCTCGAGGTCTGTATGATCACTTAAATCATAATCTCTATCTTCTAAGATGTTTGATAGGTGTGAGGTGATATTAAACTCGTAAACAATATGCCCAGCTTCTTCTCTTTTAGGAATCATATGTCCTTCTTTCAAAGAGTCAGTATCACTACTATCGAAATGTGTTAAGTAATCTACCAATACATTACCTGTTTCAAGGTTAGTAATAAAGATATTTTCGGGTAGCGATTCCAAATCTATGTTATTATCTGTATAAAAATCTTCATCTACGGTAAATTGAAGGACAGCCTCGTTGAGTAATATATTATCCTCGTACAAAGAAGTGAGCTCTTCATTTGAGAATAGATTGAGTGTAGCAACACTTCCAAGTCCACTTTTTAAAACAATTTGAGTTTCATCTTGTATAATGTCTTCACTAGGTTCTTCAAGAATTTTAATAGGATTTTCTGTTAATTTCCAGGTTGTTAGGATTTTTTCTGTAGTTTTTTGTGGTTCTGAGTTTTCACTATTTATCGTGCTTGTTTTTTGAAAAGTTAATTGAATGCCTGCTTCTACAAAGCTTGTGTTGTCGCCTAATATCTCAGCATAAGCATCTTCATTATCATCCTCGATTGTTATATAAATTCCTTTAAAAACAGAAGTAATTGTGTCATTTTCTAGTATATCAGTACTTAAGTCTGTTGAGTCATCATTATTACTATCCTCATTACCTTCTCGCAATAATTGGTTTAGATAATCTAGGAAATTTACAGAAATATCTTCCTGGTTTTTAACGTTAACATTGCTTAGGTCAATACGTATAGCATTAAATTGTTCTGCTAATTCTTCGTTTGTAAGTGTTTCACTTTCCTCTTGTTTGTTGATAGTAAAACTATTATTTAATACAGATAGATCGATGTTTGAAGAACTAATCAAATTATCAGATGTTGTAATATTCTCGACAGGTACATCAATAGTTCCATCAGTACCACTACTGTAATATTTTTTTAGAGCATCATCATTGCTGTTAAGGTTAGTGTTGTTTATTTCAAAGTTGGATTGATAGAGTGCTACCTTTAGCTCATCTCCTATGATAGTACTTTCGATACTGTAGACTCTTTCTGTGTCCGAATCTGATGTAAGTTCATAACTAAAAGGTAGTACTAATTCAGCTTTAGTTAAACTATGACTAACATCTGTAGTCTGAGAAGTACCTACGGTATAGCTGTCTTCAATTGCTACAGAAACCCCTTTATATTGAGTTAAAATATGGTTAGGCTCTTGTCCAAACCCTTGATCGAAAGAACCTAAAAGATAATGGTTAAGGTTATTGGATTGTACACCTACTGAATTGGTCGCTAATTGAGAAAGTTCAATGGTGAAATCACTTGTCTGTACTATGTCGAATGTATTAGAAATTACAGTGTCACTTCCTACGTCGATGATATCGTCGTCGCAAGAAAAAAACAAAGACAGTATGCTTAAGAAAGCAACTGTCTTGTTTGTTTTTTTAAATTTAAAAGTCATTAGTATACTAGGGGCTTAAACTATTTATTGCTTTTAAGATAAAACTTCATTCAGATAAAATTCTTCATAAGCAGAAGAGAATTCTTCTGGGTATTTGTATTCTAATGTAGGGATTGCTTTATCTTGGATATAAGCTTCTAGGTCAGGAGTTATGTCTTGAGTTCCCATAATTACAGCATCAGAATTATCTACGGCGATCTTCATTAGGTTACTATAATTTGCATTTTCCAATAGATCTATTTTAGTTTCATCGATTTGATCAAAAAGTATTTTCTTTTTCATATCCTGATTTAACTCTCCGTCGAAACCATTACTATATATTGATGTGATAATTTTTGTTTCTTTAAATAAAGGTTCGTTACTATAGTAGTTCTTTAGGTATAAAGGTAATAAAGAAGCCATCCATCCATGTACATGAATAATGTCTGGAGCCCAGTTTAATTTCTTTACTGTTTCAATTACTCCTTTGGCGAAAAATATAGCACGCTCATCATTATCCTTAAAAAGAGAACCATCTTTGTCCAACACAGTAGCCTTACGTTTGAAGTATTCTTCATTGTCAATGAAATAAACTTGCATTCTTTCTTTTGGAATTGAGGCAACCTTGATAATCAAAGGCATATCGTAATCATTAACCACTAAGTTCATCCCAGATAAACGAATAACTTCATGTAGTTGATGTCTTCTCTCATTGATGTTTCCAAAACGTGGCATAAATATTCGAGTCTGCCCTCCTTTTCCATTAACCATTTTTGGTGATTCAAACGCCATCGATGAAACCTCTGTTTTAGGTAGGTATGGCATTAATTCAGAGGCAACGCACAGTATCTTCTTATCCTTCATAAATTACTATAATCCTTTAGTCTAGGTTAAACTTATGCAAAGTTAAGAATTTTTATGTTAATATTAATATTAATACTAATTTAGCATTTATGCAAAAAACGACATCAATTTCAGATCTGCAAAAAATCGTCAAAGACGCAAAAATATCAGGTCAAGTAGGTTTTGTGCCTACAATGGGGGCGCTACACAAGGGACATTTATCATTAATAAAGGAGTCATTAAGTGAAAATAGACTCACGGTAGTTAGTATTTTCGTCAATCCTACACAATTTAATAATGATGAGGATTTAGAAAAGTACCCTCGAAATTTGAAAAAGGATATTGACTTGATAGCTAGTCTCGAAGGGAATATAGTAGTGTTTACTCCTAGTGTAGCTGACATGTATCCTGAACAGCCGATTATAAAAGATTACCCCTTAGGAGCAATTGAAGATGTTATGGAGGGTAAGTTTAGACCTGGGCATTTCAAAGGGGTTGTTACGGTAGTTGAGTTATTATTTGAAGCAGTTCAGCCTGATGTAGCCTACTTTGGAGAGAAAGATTTTCAGCAACTGGCTATTATACGTAGGATGGTTGACTATTTAGAACTTCCTATAAAAATTGTAGGTTGTCCAATTTATAGAGAGGCTAGTGGGTTAGCTTATAGTTCAAGAAATGAGCGACTTTCATTGAAGATGCGTCAGGAATCCAAAATTGTTTATGAATCATTGAATGAAGCCAAGTGCTTATTGCGAGAGATAAAAAACATCGAAGCAGTTAAGCAACATATAACGGAAAAATATACGAGAATACCTGATTTTGAGTTAGAGTATTTCGAGATTGCAGAAGCTAATACTTTACAAACTCCTAAAAAGTTAGAAGAGGACAAGAAGTATCGAGCTTTCATTGTCGTTTACGTAGAAAATGTACGTTTAATTGATAATATTAGTTTAAATTAATAGCTTTGTGCTTATGCAAGTACATGTCGTAAAATCAAAAATCCATCGAGTAAAAGTTACTGGTGCAGATCTTAATTATATTGGAAGTATTACTATAGATGAAGATCTTATGGATGCCGCTAATATAATTACTGGAGAAAAAGTTCAGATTGTTAATAATAATAATGGTGAACGATTAGAAACTTATGCTATTCCTGGTCCTAGAAACACTGGTGAAATCACCCTGAATGGTGCCGCTGCTCGTAAAGTAGCTAAAGGTGATGTTCTTATCCTAATTACTTATGCCATGATGGATATCGAAGAGGCTAAGAAGTTCTCTCCTGCTATTGTCTTTCCTAATGAAGAAAATAATTTGCTGAGATAAAAGGTGATGAAGGCACAATTATTAAAGATTTTAAAGACTATAGTGCCTTTATTTATAGGTGTTGTACTTATTTGGTATTCAATTGGTGATCTATCTCAAGAGCAGCGTGTTCAGCTTTGTGATCAAATTGTTAGTACAGATCCTTTATTCTTGTTATTATCATTATTATTAGCATTAGTGTCCCATATTTCACGTGCATATCGTTGGAATTTTCTACTGTCCCCTGTGGGTTATCAGTCCGATACCAAAGTTAATTTTGCAGCACTTATGGTAGGGTATGTGGCTAATTTGGGAGTACCTAGATCAGGTGAATTTGTAAAAGTAGGTCTCGTTAGTAAACACGCTAAGATTCCCTATAAACCTTTATTAGGTACTGTAATTACAGAAAGATTAATAGATTTAGTTATGCTACTGTTAGTAGTAGGATTGGGTTTTTTACTGAACTCGACTCTTTTAATCTCTTTTCTAGAAAGTAGACATATAAGTGTGTCTGCGATGGTAATGTCACTTACATTCGGAGTTTCCTTGATAGTATTATCATCGTACCTTCTAAGGAAAAGTGATTTTAAGTTATTTGTCAAGTTGCGTGATTTTACGGCTGATATCTATAAGGGTATAGGTAGTGTTTTTCAGATGAAAAAAAGAGTTTCGTTTATTATACATACGATTTTCATTTGGATGTGTTATATTTTGATGTTTTATGTGGTAAAGTTTGGTGTTAGTGGTCTTGAAAACCTTTCATTTTCAGGAGTAGTTGTAGCTTTTATAGCAGGTAGTTTCGCTATTAGTACTACTAATGGAGGAATAGGGGCTTACCCTTTAATTGTGGGGCTTTCTCTTGTGCTATTTGATATTGATAAAATTGATGGAGAGACCTATGGGTGGGTGATATGGACTAGTCAGACACTTTTTAATATCCTTATGGGAGTGCTTGGCTATATTTATCTGGAAGTAAGTGCTCGTAAGAGATAATTTTTGTAGATTATATAATAACTTAATATCATTTATTATGAAAACTTTTGCTTTAGCATTGTGGGCTTTTTTCATGTTTCAGCTAATGACGGCACAAATTATTGAAGAGGACTTTAATTCTAAGTTTTTACAGGATTCACGAAAATTGAGGATTTCTCTTCCTAAGAGTTATAAAACTAATCCAGATAAGCTTTACCCATTGGTTTTAACACTTGATGGGGATTATTTGTTTGATCCTATCTCGGGTAATGTAACTTATATGTCTTTTTGGGAAAATATGCCAGAGACTATTGTTGTAGGTATAGATCAATCTGAAAACCGTCAAAGAGATTGTCAATATGATTCAAATACGCAACTTCCTGAATACGAAGGTAGGAAGTTCTATTATTTTATAGAGCAAGAGTTGATAGGTTATCTACAAAAAAACTTTAGATTGGCAAAGTTTAAGATGATAGTAGGGCAAGATTATACTTCTAATTTCATTAACTATTTTATTAGAGATGAATCTGTTTTTCAGGCATATGTTAACTTAAGTCCTGATTACGCAAATAAAATGCTTAATGAACTTCCTAGGATTCTTGATAATACCTCTGGCGTTATCTGGTATTATCTAGCCACAGCTGACAATGATGTTAAAGATCTTCGAACTAATGTGGTAATGATGAATGACGAGTTGTCAAAGTTGAAAAATGAAAACTTAAATTATATTTTCGATGATTTTGAAGAACAGGATCACTATTCATTAGTCAATTTTGCCATTCCTAGTGCACTCAGAAAGATATTTTCTTTTTATAGGCCAATTAGTAGGAAGGAATATAACGAGCAGATTATAGATTCTGAATTGTCTCCATATGAATATCTTATTGAGAAGTATAGTACTATTGAGAACCTTATAGGGATAAAGCAACGTGTACGTGTTAATGATTTTATAGCGATCTCTACCGCATTGGAATCTAAAGAAGATTGGGAGGGGTTGAAAAAACTAGGTGATTTGGCTCGAAAGGTGTACCCTGAGTATATGTTGGGGAATTATTATTTAGGTACCTACTATGAGAATATAGGGAAAGCTAGAGAGGCTATGAAAATTTATAAAAATGGTCATTTATTACGTGAAATATCATTCTTAACTAAAGATATTATGCTCGAAAAAGCACAGCGTATAAAAGAAGATTTTGGATGGTAAATCAGAGGTGATTTATTGAACTGTCTATAAGTATAATAGTTATTCTAAAGAAGAATATATAGATAAGGTAGTAAGTATACTTACTACCTTATTTTTTGAGGCTATACTGATAGAACTATTATCTGTCTTATAAATATAAGTTGAGCCTCCTTTTCTTGTGGAGAGGAGAGGGGAATAACTTGTATGTGATCCAATAATTTTTAATTGATATAAGATGTTGAATGAGGGTAACTCTTATTAAAATCTTCTGCAATTTCCTGAATAACTTTGCTAAAAGGTGTAAACTCGTAGTTTAGTTGTTGTTTTACTTTAGATGAATCATATTCAGAAATACTGTAAAGACTATTTACGATGTCCTTCGGTATCCTAGGAGAGTAGTTGCTAAATTTTGCTAATAAGCTTTCTGTATTAGCTATTAGTTGTGTAATGTATCTTGGGGCTAGCCTATTTGTTTTTTTAGCATTAATAAGCGGGGCTATACTATTGATCACAGACAGGTAGTCCTTGTTTTCTGCAGATACTACGAAGCGTTCATTATTAATGTCTTGTCTTGTAAGTTTTATCATAATTTTACAAACATCGTCCACTCCTACATAGCCTGTACCTCCAGGTGTATAAAAAGGAATTCCCTTCTTTATTTTATGGAATAATTCACCACTTCCCGAATTGTAAAACCCTTTGCCTAAAATTACAGAAGGATTAACAATTACTGCTTTTAGTCCTTCTTGTATACCTCGCCATACTTCCATCTCTGCTCCGTGTTTACTGATAGCATACCCTGAGTTGTCAAGTTCGTTATTCCATTCAGAAGTTTCATTTAAAATGGATTGACCTATGCTTACATTTAGTGTCGCAACACTACTCACATGGCATAGTTTTTTTACCCCATGCTCTAAGCAAAGGTTAACTACGTTAGTAGTACCTTCAATATTTACTTTTTTGAGTTTAAGAAAGTCATCTTTTAGGAAAGAAATCATCCCTGCACAATGATACACTGTTTTAATGGAATTAAAAGCAATGCTTAGGTTAGGGAGGTCTGTTATATCAGTTTGATACCATTCGATATTTTCCCAAGCTATAGTTGCTTGGTCGGTGTCATTATTTAATCTGAAGAAATTTTTTTTTGCATATGCTAATTTTTCTTCTGAGCGATAAAGTGCTCTAATGCTTTTATTCTCATTTGTACTAACAAGGTGTTTTAGTAAGTGTATGCCTAAAAAACCTGTAGCTCCGGTAACTAAAATCATGACTTATACTTTTTGTGATGAAAATTCAGCATCTATTGGCTTTCCTAAATATGCAATTAATGTTCCTGATTGGAAGTTTTCCTCAAATACAGAAAAGTCTTTCGGAATGCGTATCTCACCTGTAGGAGCTTTTATAAATAAAGGTATTATGTAAGGATCACTAATTGCAGTTTCTAGTACATGGTTTAATTCTTCTTTCGATTGTAATATTATCTCAGAAATGGCAGGGTATCGACTAGCGACTTCTGAAATTTCTGAAAAATCATGAGTATATGAGAAAAGTCCAGTATTAGGTATTTTAGTTTTATCATTGTGTTCTTGTTCGGTCATCATTCTAAGTGTACCATGTTCTCCGTATTCTTCAGAATATTTGCTGATGGCTTTCTCGTTGATGGAATCATTTCCTGTGAGGGCAAGTAAGTATCCAACACTATTTAATTCGATATGACTTTCCAGAGTTTCGTTGAAGATATTCGCTTCTATTGCTTGTATACCTAGGTTTTTGGCTGTTGTTATGTTATCCTGATTGGTGTCTACGAGTACTACAAAACGTCCTTTGTTCTGAAGGTATAATGCAACCAGACGAGATATTTTTGAAGCTCCTATAATTATAATACCTGTTGATCTCTTTTGGAAAACACCTACCATTTTAGCAAATAAGCGAGCCGTTGTTGCATTAAGTAATACTGTTCCAAGTACAATCATAAATACCAATGGAGTGATGTATTCAGCTCCAGGTTCACCTTTATTGACTAAACGTGTTCCAAATAAAGAGGCAATACCTGCGGCTACAATTCCTCTAGGTCCCACCCAACTGATAAATAATTTCTCGTTAAAACGTAGGTCAGAGCTAATTGAGCTGATAAATACACCTATAGGTCGTACAAGAAAAACCACTACGAAGAAAAGAAGTACACTGTTCCAGTTGGCTATTAATAATAGGTCATCTAAGTTTGTATTGGCACCTAGTAGAATGAAGAGTATTGAAATCAGTAGTACACTTAGAGATTCTTTAAAGTATAATAGTTCTTTAAGATTGGGTAAATCAGTATTTCCTAGTACCAGTCCCATTACCACTACAGCTAATAATCCTGATTCATGAGCAAAGGAGTCAGATAATACAAATACGCCTAGTACTGTAGCTAGTGTAAATACATTGAGAAGATAGTGTGGGATTATTTTTCTTTTAATAGCATATGCTAAACCGTGGGCAAAAGTAAAACCAAAACTTGCGCCAAATAAGATAATTTTGCCAAATTCCATTAAGGCGATTTGTGTAAAACCAGATTGATGGTCAACGAGTATAAATTCGAAAACAAGTACAGCAACTAAAGCTCCTATAGGGTCTATTAAGATTCCTTCCCATTTAAGGATTACAGAGATATCTTTTTTCAAAGGGATGTTTCGTAAAATTGGAGCAATCACCGTAGGTCCTGTTACAATGATTAGTGATGAGAATAAGAAAGACATTTCCCAGCTTAATCCTATAATATAGTGAGTTGCGATTCCTGCACCGAAAAAAGTAATAACTACTGCGACTGTAATTAGCTTAAGAATTACAGAGCCTACATCAAGAATTTCGTTAACTTTTAAAGTAAGTCCTCCTTCAAAAAGTATAATACTGATAGCTAATGATACAAAATAATACAACCCCTGGTCAGGGAATAATCCTTTAGTACCATTCCAAATAGGCTCGATGAGTTTCGAGTTGTCTACGGTATATATTGTAGAAATAGGTCCTACTAATAGGCCTATAATGATTAATGGTAAAATAGCTGGTAATTTTAATTTCCAACCAAACCATTGTGCTAATATTCCAGAAATTATTATTCCAGCGAGTTCTAACATTTATAAGTTGTTTTTTATGAAATACAAAACCTAAAGAAAAGAAATAAACAATAAGTTATTCTAATTTAAAACAAAAAAATTAATACATTCACATGAAAACTGGTGAGTATCTATAATAATTGTCTAACACGTTTGGGACTTAGTTGTCACAGTTTTATTATGGTTCCTAATTAGTATTAAATAAACTATTTTAAAGGTATGGAATTAACTCCCATTGAAGCAGGTAATTTTAAACTTGATGGTGGTGCTATGTTCGGTGTAGTTCCTAAGGCTATTTGGCAACGAACTAACCCTGCTGATGCTAATAATTGTATAGATGTCGCTTCGAGGTGCTTGCTCTTAGAGGAAGCAGATAGACTGATTCTTATAGATACAGGTATGGGGAATAAGCAATCAGAGAAGTTTTATAGTCATTATAATCGTTGGGGGGACTTTGATCTAATTAGTTCAATTAATGAAGCTGGGTACTCTGAAAATGAAATAACGGATGTTTTTCTTACGCACCTACATTTTGATCACGTAGGAGGTGCAACCTATAGAAAAGATAAAAATATAGAACTTACTTTTTCTAAGGCTACTTACTGGTCTAATCAGAAACATTGGGATTGGGCTAACCACCCTAATCCTAGGGAAAAGGCTTCTTTTCTAGAGGAGAATTTAGCTCCTATAGAGGAGAGTGGGCAGTTGGCATTTGTTGATGTTGAAACCTCGACTTCAGAATTACCCTTCGATATTTATTTTATGGATGGGCATACTGAAAAGCAAATGTTGCCTTCAATAGATTATAAGGGTAAGAAATTGGTGTTTATGGCAGATCTTATTCCTACTGCGGGACATATTCCGTTACCTTATGTAATGGGGTATGATATAAAACCTTTATTGACAATTAAGGAAAAGGATCAGTTATTGTCGCGTGCCGCTACAGAAAAGTGGTATTTATTCCTGGAGCACGACGCAC
>CAYYNF010000007.1:27166-28952 GCA_964472695.1 uncultured Flavobacteriaceae bacterium | reverse complement strand
TACTTACAGCTAATTTACCAGCAGGAATTTTATCATCATTCATTGCTAAACAAGCAGAACATCCTGGCTCACGTAATTCAAAACCAGCTTCGTTGAATACTTCTAGTAGACCTTCCTCCTTGATTGAAGTTACTACTTTGTGAGATCCTGGTACTAACCAAGCAGTTATGTTATCTGCTTTCTTGCGTCCTTTCACTATAGAGGCAAATGCTCTAAAGTCTTCAATACGTCCGTTAGTACAACTACCAATAAAGACGAAGTCTACAGGCTTTCCGATCATTTCATCACCCTGGCTAAAGTTCATATATCCTAATGACTTGTTGTAAGTAGCTTCACCACCTTCAACTTCTGAAGCATTAGGAATATTTTTAGTTACCCCAATTCCCATTCCAGGGTTAGTACCATAAGTAATCATTGGTTCTATATCTGAAGCTTGGAAAGTTAGTTCTTTGTCAAACACAGCATCTTCGTCTGTTTTTAACGTTTTCCAGTATTCCATAGCTCTATCCCAATCAGCACCAGTAGGCGTATGTTCACGACCTTTAATGTACTCGAAAGTCTTTTCATCAGGAGCGATCATACCACCACGAGCACCCATCTCAATAGATAAGTTACAAACGGTCATACGTCCTTCCATAGTCATATCTTCAAATACTTTACCAGCGTATTCCACAAAGTATCCTGTAGCACCTGATGTAGTCAATTTAGATATGATATATAGGGCAACATCTTTTGGAGTTACTCCAAATTGAAGTTCTCCTTCAATGTTGATACGCATTTTCTTAGGTTTTGGCTGCATAATACATTGTGTAGCCAATACCATTTCTACTTCTGAAGTACCGATACCAAAAGCAATAGCACCGAAAGCTCCATGTGTAGAAGTGTGTGAATCACCACAAACAATAGTAGCACCTGGTTGTGTAATTCCGTACTCAGGACCTACAACGTGTACAATACCATTTTTTTCGTGACCTAATCCCCAGTGGCTAATTCCGTGTTCAGCGGCATTACGCTCAAGAGCTTCTAACTGTGCTGCTGATAAAGGATCTTCAACAGGTAAGTGTTGGTTGATTGTAGGGGTATTGTGATCTGCGTTAGCAAATGTTTTATTTGGGTATAAAACACCAATTCCTCTATTCTTAATACCTAAAAAGGCTACTGGACTAGTTACTTCGTGAACCATATGACGATCGATAAACAATACATCAGGTCCATCTTCAACATGTTTTACCACATGTGAGTCCCATACTTTGTCAAATAAAGTCTTACTCATTATGATTTTTTTAATCTTGTCAAAAAGCTGAAACAAAAGCCTATAGTTACATAGGCTTTACATATTATCTTGGCAAATTTACGAAAATATGGTAGGTAAAGAAACCGTTTTACTTAATTATATATGTTATGAATAAGAATTTTGTTGCATACTATACCCCGTTAAAAATTATTATGTAACTCGGTATAAAGCAAAAAACGCCCCTTTTATCCTACTGAATAAAAGGGGCGTTTTCCATGATCTTTCCAATTTATACTTTAGGACCTCTAGAGCTTTGTCTAGGTCCTCTTGGTTGTTCAACTGCCAATGGCTGTGCTGCTTTTGCTCTTTGTGCTGCCTTTGCTCTCTGTGCTTCTCGTGTCATCTGGGCTTGACTCTGTCCTGTGGCACTTAGTTCTTTGTCAGTTAATGGTGTGGGAGCTACTACTGTAGCTGCTTTTTTACTAGCTTTACCTTTGAATCGATTAGCAGCTACTTTAGCTTTGTTCTCCTTAATGCTAGCTCGGATTTTAT
>CAYYNF010000007.1:0-27066 GCA_964472695.1 uncultured Flavobacteriaceae bacterium | reverse complement strand
CCATTATACTACTACTAGGGTCATTCATAACCTTCGCTAGTTGAAGTTCTCTTTTACGATGGATTAATTCTAATTTGTATCCTAACTTACGTTTATGTGCTTTTACTTTCGACTTATCACGTTTAAATTCTTTTAGTGTAGCTTTCTCTTGTCCTGTCATAGGTCCACCGTTACTATATCTAGAGTTGTATGCTGCTGCTGCACCACCAACAATTGGAGAAGCTACAAAAAGTCCAATAGCAGCTGGAACACATACAGGAGCAAGTGGTGGAAAAAGTAAAGAAACGGCAAGAAGTGCTAATCCAGCTAGATAGATTGGTCCACCAACCTTCATAAATGCGTCGTCAGCCTCCTTATTCTTAGCAAGGCTACGATTATATAACTTCTCTTCTCCCGAAAGTGAATTATCTGTATCTTTTATTTCTTTATCTATAGCCGCTACTTTTTCGTCATAAGGAACATTTTTATCTGCAAGAATATCATCTAAATCACGGGTTTTATCATTTTCGTCCATAGTAGCTTCTTCTACTTGACTTGAAGGTTTATCAACTCCTTCTCCTTTTACAGTATCGGGAGTATCTTGACCATTTGTTTTTCTCCTAGCTTCTTCAGCTAATTTTTCTTCGTCTTTAGCCATAAATATTTTATTTATAAATCAAAAATTATTTACAAATATAGCTGTTTTTAAAATAGATAGATCTAGTTGAGTCTGATAATCAGTCAAACTATTTATGTTTTAAGGGAATAGTTATTTTTTAAGGCATTTATATTGTAATATTTTCTATTGTGTAATTCAGGATAAAACAAAAAAACGACACTTTCATCCCAATGAATGAAGGTATCGTTTTTTATCAATTTACTAGTGTTTTTAACCTATACTAGGACCTCTAGAGCTTTGTCTACGTGCTGGTGCTTGCTCGGTACCTAATGCCTGTGCTTTGCTTGCTTCCTGTGCTACTTTTGCTGCCTTTGCTCCTGGTGTCATCTGGACTTGACTCCTTTTTGAAGCACTTAGTTCTGTATCAGTTAATGGGTCAGTAGCTACTACTGTTGTCCCTTTTTTATTAGCTTTACCTTTTAGTAATCCTTTCAATCCATAAGCAGCTAATTTAGCTTTGTTCTCCTTAATGCTAGCTCGGATTTTATCCATTATACTACTACTAGGGTCATTCATAACCTTCGCTAGTTGAAGTTCTCTTTTTCTAAGGATTAATTTTGATTTCTTTCCTAACTTACGTTCATGTGCTTTTACTTTCGACTTATCACGTTTAAATTCTTTTAATGTAGCTCTCTCTGCTAGTGTCATAAGTCCACCATTACTATTTCTATGGGCGGATATTGCTTTTTTTATAGCTACAATTGTACCACCAAGTATCAGTCCAATACCAATCGGAGGAGCACCAAAGACTATAGCGGCTACTATTCCAGCAGCACACCATGGCAAATAAGTCTTTCTAAATGCATCAGAACCGGCTTGCTGCTTAGCGATATTACGACTATATAATCTTTCTCCTTCAGAAAAGGAATCATCTACACCTTGTATTGCCTTATCTACAGCTGCTATTTTATCTTCAGAAGGAATATTTGGATTTTTAAGAATTTTCTCTAAATCAAGGGATTTGTCATTTCCTTCCATAGTAGCTTCTTCAACTTGACTTGAAGACTTATCAACTTCCTCTCCTTTTACGGTATCGTGAGTATCTTGATCATTTACTCTTCTTCTAGCTTCTTCAGCTAATTTCTCTTCATCTCTAGCCATAAATATTTTCTTGTATCAACAGTTATTGATAAATATATATATTTGAAAAGTAAGTAGATGCTGTTTAAGTTGATAATCAGTAAAACTACTTGTTTTTTAGGTGAGTAGATAGTCGTCTGTTTATTTAGTAATCTATAATCGTTTTACGAGGCTATCTACCTCCTCTTTTTTTTGAAGGTTTATTTTTCTTAAGATGTCTCTTTCGGGTGAGTTTCGATAGGATTTGTTTTTTACCATTAGGCATTACTTTGACGATATAGCTTCCTTGAATTTTTATTACAGAGCTTCTAAAAAGCTTAGAGGTTCCTCTAACTTCAATTTCATCTTCAGGGTCGTCATCATTATTATCTAAATAACTACCTCCTGAACTGGTCTCAGATACATCTTGATTTCCTTCAGATAGTAGCTGTCCACCGCCAGAACTTTCTGAATTAGTTTCTGATTTTTCTTGTCCGTTTTCAGAGAGCAGTTTACCACCACCAGAGCTTTCTGAATTAGCTTCAGATATTTCTTGTTCGTTTTCAGAGAGCAGTTTACCGCCACCAGAGCTTTCTGGATTAGCTTCAGACATTTCTTGTCCGTTTTCAGAGAGCAGTTTACCACCGCCAGAGCTTTCTGAATTAGTCTCTGATTTTTCTTGTCCGTTTTCAGATAGTAGCTGTCCACCACTAGAGCTTTCCGAATTAGCTTCTGATTTTTCTTGTTCGTTTTCAGGTATTGGTTGGTTGTTTTTAGAACTTTTGGAATTGATAGCGACTATTTTATTATTAGTGTTTATAGGTGTGTTATAAGAGTTGTCAGTTTGTATATTATCGATATTTAATTTCTGTTTTTTACTCTTAAGAAATGAAGGTTGTATTTTTTCAGAGATGTGAAGACCTAATTTTTTTAGGTAAGGTTTCTGGTCAGAGGATTTTTCGGTGTATTTACTCTCTACATATACGACAGGTGTATCATTTATTGCTGAGAGAAACTGACGACGATCTTTACGGATATGATCATAATTTTGATCTTTTTCTTCTGTAATATGGGAGGGGGGAGACTGAGATAATGAAATGCTACTATGTGTTAAATTCTTAAGCATATCTTTATCTTCTGGGGGATTTTTTACCTCCTTACTAAAAAATTTAGTAGATATATTATTAAGAAAACCACTAATCATAGGCTAAAGCTAATAATTTATCAATAAAAATTCAAATATAAATTGCTATTTGTAATGAAATAACACGTCTATAACGTAAAAAAATGTTTGAGTTGGTTTTTACTATAAAAACGTTTTAGTAGTGTTTTTCTTATGAAAAAAAATATTTAAAGGTGTAGGGGGTGTTTTAATAAAAAAATGATAACAGTATTTGTGTAGTTGGGTAAAATACGATTTAGTTATTAATTCAAACATTTGAGTGTTAATCTAACTATGATAAACGTATAAGAGTTGTTAAGTGCATTCATTGAGGTATCCGAATACCAAGTCATTTTCCCATCCTCTATATTGAAAATAATATATGAATTTCTGTTTAGCCTTCTGATGTTCGTATTTTTTTAAATTTTCCCATTTTTTGTTAGCTAACTCATAAAAAAGTATATGGTATTCTTCTTCGTTTATTTGTAGTAAGGCTTTTCGGATGAGGTAATCGGAAATTTGTTTGTGTTTTAGTGCTATTTTTAGGCGATGTCTTCCCCAGTGCTTATTTTTAAATTTTCCTCGTACATAGCTAATAGCAAAACGTTCTTCGTTGAGGAAATTGTGCTCTATTAGGTGTGTTATCACTAGTAGTTCTAAATCAGGTATTACGTTGTATTGTGCTATTTTCTGTGTTACTTCATAATTACAACGCTCTTGGTAAGCACAATAATGCTCCATTTTTCGAAGTAAGTCCTGTTTAGAAATATAACTTTTCTTACTCATCATATTCATAAATTTAGTTTGGTGTTCACATTATGACATATTAACATAGTCTATGAGTAGAAGTATTATGGATCTGTCATTTTTTCAGATTCTAATTTCGTCCTTTCTCGTTAGGGTAAAACGTATATACGGGTTTGGTCTGATATATTTTTTTAGTTTCAATATCAATTGCTGTGAGAGGTCCTTTAAAAGCGGCTCCTGTATCTATGTTCCATACACATGCGGCGTGTACGGGTTTGGTTTTGTTAATACGCGTTACGGGAGTGTGTCCTATATAAATTTCTTTAAATAAAGAAAGGCGCTTAGGGTAAGTAATAGCTGTGGTATCTAAGTTTGGGTCTATAGCGAGAGCAAGTTCCCAAAGGCTTCGATCCCAGTAGAACATTTTAGAAAAATATTCATATTTAGGTCCTTTTATATTGGTGAATCCTGCATGTAAAAAAAGTTTGTTCTCCTCTAGAATTATGTAATCTTGTAATTGTTCAAAGAAATTAAATTGGGTCTCAATTTCAGCACGTGTGAATCGAGCATAACTGTCAATAGTTGCTTGTCCACCATGAATAACCCATTCGTCAGTATGTATTCCTGAACGTAGCCATTTGTAACATAAATCATCGTGATTTCCTTTTACAAAGGTACATTCATATTTCTTACATAGTTCCATAAGGAAAAAGATTGTTTCTGCACTTTCTCCCCATCCATCTACATAATCTCCTAAAAAGATGAGTTTATCATCATCATGTAGATTCAATAGTAGTAATAAATTTTGTAGTGCTTTTAGTCCTCCATGTATATCTCCTATCGCAAATGTTCTTGCAGTATGCATCTTATATTCTGTTTTTTAATATTTTTAAAACTACTCCAGGTATTTTTTCGTGTACCACTTTAATTTAAGTTTTGTAAAATTTAAGGAATATTTATTTAGTTACTAAAAAAACTGATCTTGTTTACCTGTAGTTTCTACCATATCAAAAATAAAAAAATAATAAGTGGGTATTGACTTTTTATATTTTGAGTTTTAATTTTGGGTGATCAGGTATAATTTTTGTTAATCATAAAATTCACAAACTATAAACTAATGGAACAAACATCAACAGTTGATATCAGAGCAATTAATGAGCAAATAGAGAAAGATTCTGCCTTTATTGATTTATTGACCTCAGAGCTTAATAAGGTAATTATTGGTCAAAAATATATGATTGAAAGACTTTTGATCGGACTTATTGGTCAGGGACATATATTACTAGAGGGGGTTCCTGGACTTGCGAAAACATTAGCTATTAATACCCTTTCTAAAGCGGTAAGTGGTAGTTTTAGTAGGGTGCAATTTACACCTGATTTGTTACCTGCGGACGTTGTAGGAACTTTGATTTATAATATGAAGGAGAATGACTTCACTATTAAAAAGGGACCTATATTTGCTAATTTTGTGTTAGCTGATGAGATTAACAGGGCTCCAGCTAAAGTACAGAGTGCTCTTCTAGAAGCCATGCAAGAGAAGCAAGTTACTATTGGAGAGGAAACATTTAAGCTAGATCGTCCTTTCTTAGTTATGGCTACTCAAAACCCTGTAGAACAAGAAGGAACTTATCCACTTCCTGAAGCACAAATGGACCGTTTTATGTTAAAAACGGTAATTGATTATCCTAAAATAGAAGAGGAACAGCTTATAATGAGGGCTAATCTTAATGGTAGTTTTGAAAGTGTGAATCCTGTAGTAAGTGTAGAGGAAATTATAAAAGCACAGCAGGCAGTGAAAAATGTATATATGGATGAGAAAATTGAGAAATATATACTTGATATTATTTTTGCGACACGTTACCCTGACCGTTATAATTTATCAAAATTAACTTCACTAATTAGTTTTGGATCATCTCCTCGTGGAAGTATCAGCCTAGCTACCGCTGCTAAATGTTATGCTTTCATTAAAAGAAGAGGTTATGTAATCCCTGAAGATGTACGTGCTGTAGCAATTGATGTACTACGTCATCGTATAGGAGTAACCTATGAAGCCGAAGCCGAAAATATTACTTCAGTAGATATTGTGAATCAAATTCTAAATGAAATAGAAGTCCCTTAATAAAGAAAACTATATGATTTACAAATAAATTTTTTACATATTCCTTAAGTTCTTTTTCTAATTAGAACTTGTATAGGTGTATTGTTTTAAAACACATTATATGGTTTATATAAATTATATAATGTGTTTTTACACCTCACCTTTGTATGTGAAAAATTAAAATACTATTAATCTTTAACTAATACTTATGGATACTAAAGAGTTATTGAAAAAAGTACGAAAAATAGAGATTAAAACACGACGTGTAAGTAATCATATTTTTGGTGGTGAGTATCACTCTACTTTTAAAGGGCGTGGAATGACTTTTAGTGAAGTGCGCCAATATCAGTTTGGTGACGATGTACGTGCTATTGACTGGAATGTGACAGCACGTTATAATGAGCCTTACATCAAGGTATTTGAGGAAGAACGTGAGCTGACACTTATGCTTATGGTTGATATTTCAGGTTCACAGCTTTTTGGAACACAAAGCCAACATAAAAAAGATTATGCTACTGAAATTGCAGCTACTTTAGCTTTTTCAGCAACTCAAAATAATGATAAGGTTGGTCTGATTCTTTTTTCAGATCAAATAGAGTTATTTATCCCTCCCAAAAAAGGACGCTCTCATGTGTTACGTATTATTCGTGAACTTATTGAATTTCGTCCTAAAAGTCAGAAGACAGATCTATCGAAAGCATTGAAGTATTTAACAAGTGTACAGAAAAAGCGTGCTATCGTATTTATGCTCTCTGATTTTATTGCAGATGATTATGAGCATACTTTAAAAATTGCAGCAAAGCGACACGATTTAACGGGTATACGTATTTATGATACTTTTGAAGAGAAGATTCCTAATATGGGGTTAATACAAGTACGTGATCAGGAGACTTTGAATCCTCGATTAGTAAATACAGGTTCTAAGAGAGTACGTGATCGTTATGCTAAACATTACCAAGAAAAGGTAAACTATTTTAATCAATATTTTAATCAGAGTGGGGCAGGAACTGTTAGTTGTAATACTCAAGATAATTATGTTAAAAAACTCCTAGGGTACTTTAAAAGAAGAAACTAAAATTATGAATCCGAAAGAATATTTTTCTAGATATAAATTAATGTCATTACTTGGTGTATTTCTTCTTTTATTAGGAATATCTTCCACCAAGGCACAATACTCTTACCAAGTTCAACAAGCCATCGACTCTAGTTCAGTACGTATAGGAGAAGTAATTCAGTATGCTATACAAGTACAGGATAATAGAGATAAACTTGTTGTATTTCCTGATACGAAAGATTTTTCTCCATTAGAAGTTTTAAAAAGCTCTAAAATAGATACATTAGATGAAAATGATAATTATCGATTACTAAAAAGATATGCTTTAACACAGTTTGATACAGGGCATTATTATATACCAAAGCAGAGAATTATTATTGGTGACAAAAGCTTTTTTACAGATTCTCTTGCCGTAGAGATTCGTGATGTGAAAATTGATACTTCTAAAGTTAAGCTTTATGACATAAAAGGTCTCAGCAGTGTAGAGGATATCAAGAATACACCTTGGAAGAAGATTCTAGTTTGGTCAATTATTATTATAACACTGATTGTTTTAACAGCCCTTACAATATGGAAGTTTAATATTGGAATACGTAAAAAACAGAAAGATTTACCTCCTTTTGAAAAAGCTATTAAAACTTTCGAAGAGTTAGATCCGAAATTAATTGTAGATAAACAATATAAAACCTATTACTCCATTGTAACTGAAACAGCTAAAAAGTACTTAGATAGTAAAGTGATAGATAACGCAATGGAAAGTACTACTGATGAATTAGTGCAGTTATTGAGCAATAGAATTGAAAAGCGTAAATTATTTGTAAAGAAAGAGCATTTGAAAACTTTCGAGGAAGTTTTTAGAACAGCTGATTTGGCAAAATTCGCCGCAATTAATCCTCCCGAAGGTGTTGCTGAAAGTCATAAAGAATATGTGAGGCAATTTTTAATAGCAGTAAATGAAGGGTTGCCTGAACCTACAGAAGAGGAGCTTCTGAAAGATGAAAACTATCGTAAGGAAAAGGCTCGCAAAGAAGGTTTAATGAAACAACGTATTATACTGGTAAGTTCACTTGTGATATTGTGTGTTGGTATATCGACTTATTTGGTGTCAGATAATTTCCATAATATAAAAAGTTATATACTCGATAAATCAGGTTCGGTATTATTACATAGTGAATGGAATAAAAGTACCTATGGTGTGCCTGGTGTTTCTATGTCTTCTCCTATGATATTATCAAAAAATATTGTGGAGCTTTCTTCAGAAGAGCAACAGATGTTTGTAGGAAAGCAAGTTTACACCTACGGAAATCTTATAAAGAAATTTAATGTAATTGTCAATACGGTGACCTTTCGTCAGGACTTTGGTTTTACTGTAGATGCTGGTATGGAGTCGATTTATAATCAACTGGAAGAAATGGGGGCAAAGAATATACTCGTGAAAGTTGAAGATTTTGAAACCATATCTGGAACAGAAGGTGGGCGAGCTTTTGGAAGTTTCGACTTTACAATCCCTAAAACTAATATTGAAGTGACTTTTGAATATACGGTTTTGCAATTTGCAGAAGGACAAGGTGCACAACAGGTTATTATCCTTTTTGAAAAAGATGATGATGATGCACGTCAGGTGATGGAACGTATTGTTAAATCAGTGGAAATCTTAAAAAACTAAAACCTTATGTTTGGAAACTATAATTTTGAAAATCCCGAATTTCTATGGTTATTGGTCTTAGTTCCTCTACTAATTCTATGGATATTTTGGACACGTAAACAAACGTCTGCTTCATTAAGAATAAGTACTATAAGTGGTTTTGATGAAAATGATAGTATTATTCAACTATATCAGTTCTCAAAAATGCTACCGATACTCGCATTTACAAGCTTAATTATTGCTTTGGCGAGACCGCAAAGTGTAAAAGAGTCTACCGAGGTTAAATCGATAAATGGTATTGATATTGTTATGGCGGTAGATGTTTCAGCAAGTATGCTTGCAAAAGATCTAAAACCGAATAGATTAAATGCATTGAAAAAAGTCGCTGCAGAATTTATAAAAGAACGTGTCAATGATCGAATAGGATTAGTGCTTTATTCTGGTGAAAGCTATACTAAAACTCCTGTTACTAGTGATAAATCTATTGTAATCGGAGAGTTGTCTAGGGTTGAATATGATCAAAGACTTGAAGGTGGTACTGCTATTGGAATGGGGCTAGCTACTGCAATAAATCGTATAAAGGAAAGTAAAGCAAAAAGTAAAGTTATTATCCTATTAACTGATGGGGTGAACAACTCAGGGTTTATTGAGCCTCTTACAGCAGCTGAGCTAGCAGTTGATTATGGAATAAAGGTGTACACTATTGCTATAGGAACACGTGGTAGGGCTTCATCACCTGTAGCAATGTACCCTAATGGAAAGATGCAATTTGCAAAAATACCTGTAGAAATTGACGAGAAATTATTAAAGAGTATTGCTAAAATTACAGGAGGAAAATATTTTAGGGCTACAGATAATCGTAAGCTAGAAGTAATTTATAATGAAATTGATCAACTTGAAAAAACAGAGTTAGAAGAGCTTAAATTTACACAAGTGAGCGAAAAATACCATCTTTTTGCACTTATAGCTTTTATATGTATTGCATTACAATACGCTCTTAAGCAAAGTATATTTCGAGGTTTTATTTAAAAAGTAATACTACATGAATGCTATTTATTTATTAGACGATGAACGTTACTTCTGGTTGTTTGTTCCAGTGGTACTAATTGCTGTACTAGGTATATCCACTTTTGTTTGGAAGAAAAAAGTGCGTCAGCAGTTTGGTTCGCATACACTTCTGGAGCGTTTGGCTCCAAACCAATCTAATTTTAAACCAATACTAAAGTCAATCTTAGTGTTATGTACTCTTAGTTTTATTGTTATAGGACTAGTAAATCCTAAAATGGGTACAAAGCTTGAAACAGTAAAACGTGAGGGGGTGGATCTAGTGTTTGCTATGGATATATCTAAAAGTATGCTTTCGGAAGATGTAGCACCTAGTCGTATTAAGAAAAGTAAGCAACTTGTTTCTCAGATTATAAATCAACTAACAGGTGATCGTATTGGGATTATTGCTTATGCTGCTAGTGCCTTTCCTCAATTGCCAATTACTACAGATTATGCATCGGGTAAACTCTTTTTACAGCAACTTAATACAGATATTATTTCCTCGCAAGGAACTGCTATTGGTGAAGCGATAGCACTAGCTAAAACATATTATAATGATAAAGAGCAAACAAACCGCATATTAGTGCTTGTAAGTGATGGAGAGGGGCATGACGAAAGTGATATTGCAAAATTAGCACAAGAGGCTAGGGCAGAAGGTATACGTATTATTACTATTGGTGTAGGTACTGAAAAGGGAGGGCCTATACCAATAAAGAAGAAGGGAATTTTAGAACATTACAAAAAAGATCATCAAGGGAATACTGTTATTACAAAGTTAAATTCAGAAACTTTAAAGGAAATTGCTGAAAATGCGGATGGGGTATATATAGAAGGTACAAATAGTCAGGAGGTCGTTAGTAAAATGAATGAGGTGCTAAATAGTATGGAGAAAAAAGAATTTGAAGCAAAACAATTCGCGGACTTTGAAGACCAATTTCAGTGGTTTATTGCGATCTCATTAATATTAATATTTGTAAATATTTTGATTTTTGAGAGAAGAACGCTGTGGGTAAAAAAATTAAATGTATTTAACGAAAAGGAAAACTAAAATATGAAAACATCTTTTCTAACAGCTATTTTCAGTTTATGTATTACATATATATTGTCAGCACAAGAGGTAACTGAAAAAAATACACTTCAGGATTTTGAAAAAGAAGCTTTAAGGTATGTATATGAGGGGAATAAATCCTTAGTAGACGGTGAGCTTGTTGAAGGTGAAAAATTTTATCGAAAGGCTATTATTAGTGATCCGAATAACTTCGAAGCAAAGTATAATTTAGGGGTCTCAAATTATAAATCGAAAAACTTTCAGGAAGCGATTAGTTTTTCTCAAAAAGCACTTAAAAACGCAAAAAATGAAGGAGAAAAACATATTGCTTATCATAATTTAGGGAACATGTACCTAATGATGGGAGAAAATGAAAAGGCTATCGAGGCATATAAGGATGCTTTGAGGAATAACCCTACAGATGATGAAACTCGTTACAATTTAGCTGTAGCGAAACAGCAACAAAATCAAGAACAACAGAATAACGAAGAAGATCAAGAACAGCAAGAGGATCAGAATAACGAAGGGGGAGACAATAACGATCAAGATAATCAGAAAGATCAAAGTCAACAGAAGGAAAAAGAGGAAGATAGTAAAGATCAGGATACTGATGAACAAAGTGAAGATCCCAAAGAAGGAGATCGAGAAGAGGACGAAGATCAAAATGAAGATCCTAAAGGTGATCCAAATGAGAAAAAGGAAGATCAGTCTGATGAAGAACGACAAGAAAAACCTCAACAAAGAAGCCAGCTATCACCTGAACAAATAGAGAGTCTTTTAGAGGCTATGCAAAATGAAGAAAAGAAGGTGCAAGAAAAAATGAATGGAGAGAAAGCTAAAGGAGCAAAGGTGAACGTACTTAAAGATTGGTAAGGTATATTATGATTTATTATTAGTTTAGTGGAGTAGTAAATAAAACAAACATGAGTGTAATGAGTATAAAATTATTATTTACCCAGTTGGCATTATTAATGGTAGCAACAATGTCTGCACAGGTAAACTTTAATACCTCTGTAAACAAAGATAAAATAGCCATCGATGAACGCCTTAAAGTGAGCTTTGAAATGGATAAGGATGGAGATAATTTTGAAGCACCTACTTTTGAAGGTTTCAGAGTGACTTCAGGACCGAGTCAATCGGTAAGTCGCTCATGGATTAATGGAAAAAAAAGTTTCTCTAAAAGCTTCACGTATTACCTCAGCCCTAAAAAAGTAGGGAAATTCCAGATAGGACAGGCACGTATGGTATATGAGGGAAAAACTTATAAAACTTCTCCTGTATCTATTGAAGTGACTTCTACAACAAATAAACAGCAGCAGGTGGAGGGGACTACTAATCATAGTCCTTCTAAGGAAATGTATATTACGGCTGT
This sequence comes from uncultured Flavobacteriaceae bacterium, assembly GCA_964472695.1. Lineage (GTDB taxonomy): Bacteria > Bacteroidota > Bacteroidia > Flavobacteriales > Flavobacteriaceae > Aquimarina. The sequence goes on along the minus strand of CAYYNF010000007.1, from coordinate 15,176 downwards.
AGTAAGTAATAAAGAGCCTTATATTAATGAGGCTGTTTTCTTAGAATATCGCCTATATTGGGATTATAACAGTATAGAGATAAGAGCCCCTCAGGGGGTGGATATTCCTAAGTATAATAACTTCTGGAGTGAGAATATCGAAATGAAGGAATATGATGCCAAGAAAGGGAGTTATAAGGGGAAAGATATGGCATATATTACTATAAAAAAGGTAGTGTTATTCCCTCAGAAAACGGGAAAAATTCCTATTACACCTATCACGGTTGGAGTTCCTGTAATGGTTCCTACTAACCGAAGAGGTTTTTTTGGGCAACTGGTAATGGATCATAGTGCTGAAAGAGTTTCGGGAGGAGGTACTAATTTGAATGTAAAACCATTGCCAGATAATGCTCCTAGTAGTTTTAAAGGTGCTGTAGGTAACTTCAGTTTTAAGGGACGCCAGAATAAACGAAATTTAAATGCCAACGAATCTTTAGAGCTTAGTTTAGAGGTTTCAGGTACAGGGAACCTACATTTGTTTAAGTTACCTGAGTTGATTCTTCCTAATACTATAGATGCTTATGATCCCGAACACAAGGAGCAGTTTAAGGTCACTAGTAAAGGTATGAAGGGAAAGATTACGGATACTTATACTCTTGTTCCTCAATATAAAGGTAAATATCCATTTGCTGATGTTACTTTTTCTTATTTCGATCCTAAAGCTAAAACTTATAAAGAGGTTAGTATAGATCACTTAGGTATAGATGTATTACAAGGTCCTGTAAAGAATATATCAACTTCAGACGAATCTAAAATTACTGAAAATACTACTGATACAATAACACCTGTATTAGACCAACAGCATTTTAATTTTATTGCTACCGAAGCTAATTTAGAAAAAGTGAAGACAGACTTTTTCTTCAGGTCAAATTTATTCTGGGTATTATTATTATCTCCGTTTCTGTTACTTCCTGTGGTAATATTTGTGTCTAGAAAATCTAAAAAATTCTCTAATGATTTGGAAGGAAAGAAGACTCGACAGACCAATAAACTTGTCAAAAAATATTTATCTACAGCTAAGAAGAATTTAGGAAATTCAGAGCAGTTTTATGTTTCCTTAGAAAAAGCATTACATAATTACTTAAAAGTTAAACTTAAGATCGAAACTAGTCAGGTGAATAAAGAAAATATCACAGAACTACTTACTGATAAAAATATTTCATCTGAGGTTACGCAACAATTCGGTAAGCTTTTGGAAAGCTGTGAATTATCTCGCTATACTCCTACAAATTTAGAAACTATGAATGAGGATTATAAGCAGGCCTCTTTAGTAATTAATGCTATCGATAAACAATTTTAGCCTAATAAATTTTTAGTTCTTATGAAAAATGTCATTCTTTTTCTATATATCAATTTCGTATTTATAGTACCTGTAATATCACAAGAAAATGCTTTGCTATTTCAGCAGGCTAATGAAAATTATCAGAAAGAAAATTATGAACAAGCTATTAACTTGTATAAAAAGATAGAGGCTTCACAAGAGGTGTCAGGTAACTTATATTTTAATATAGCGAATAGTTACTATAAAAAAGGACAAATGACAGAAGCTATTTATTATTATGAAAAGGCATTAAGTTTTGATCCTAAAAATACATCTTATCTAGAAAATTATGCATTTGCTAAACAAAATCTTGTAGATAAAATTACGCCTTTACCAACAGGTGTTTTGGAACGTACTTATGTAAATATTATGCAATTAACATCATTTGATAATTGGGCATATATATCTGTATTTGGAGCTTTTTTGTTCATATGTAGTTTTATTTTCTTTTATAATACAAGTATTTCTTCTTTACGTATGCTTTCATTTGCTTTATGGACTATAGGGGGGGGGATAGCTATTTTTGGGACACTAGTCGCTTATAAAAGTCAACAATACGCTAAAGAAACTATAAATGCTATTGTATTTAAGAGTGAACTAGAGGTGAAGGGTGAGCCTAGTAAAGGATCTGAGAATGTTGTTAACATTCACGAAGGTACCAAAGTGCAGATTATTGATAAAATTGCTGAATGGAAAAAGATCAGACTTGTTAATGGTAAAGAGGGATGGGTGGTAGCCGATGATTTAAAAGAACTTTAAAGAATGAAAATAATATAGTGTTGTAAGTTGGAAGGTTGTTTTTTGCTGAATTAAAAGGTGCTTTCGCTGAATAATCTGGTTTTTTGGTATTTTTGTATTGAAAATAATTAACTTAAAGAGTATTAATAACGTAAAACATTAACCTAACATGGAAAACAATCTAGCTAAAATTGACCGAATTTTCAGAGTTATTATCTCTATATGTATACTATTACTTTTCTCTTTTGACATTATTTCAGGAATTGTAGGAGGTGTATTATTGACTTGTTCTGTAGGATTAACAGTTTCAGCTTTGTTGGGGTTTTGCCCAATGTATAGGTTATTTGGGATTAGTACTGTTAATCTTAAAAAAACTTAAAATACATTCTGATTTTCTTGATATTAAAGTTAAATTAGTAGTGAATTTTTTAAACTTTAATAATGAGAAAAATATTTTTAGCACTTTGTGCTACAAGTCTTTTAGTGGCTTGTGAGGAAGATGATAATACGACGAACTCTAGTTCAAATGATACTTCTTTAATTGGGACATGTGGACTTCTGAGACAGTGAATGATATCCATATGAGCTATCGGAATGTGATCTAATGGATACTTTACTTTTACAAGTACTCAAGTAACTACAATAGAGTATTCTTATCCTGAAGAAGAAGAGGAGGATACTTCTTGTGAACTATATGATCAATACGTAGATACTTATACTACTTCAGATGGAGTTATAACCTTTATTTATGAAGATGGGGATGAATATACTCAAGATTATAGTGTTAATGAAGATACACTTACTCTAACTACAGTCCATGAGTATGAAATTGAAGAGGGGAATGAATTTACAGAAACAATTGTTTATACATACACTAAACAATAAAAGTTACTAAACTCATTAAAATATTGTGTTAACTTTAGAATTTCGTATAAATTACCTTAGAGTGTTTATACGAATTTTTTATTTTATATACTATCTAAATTCCCAATTTTTTATTAGTTATATTTGGTACTATGAGCATTATATACATATTAATCGGATTAGTTTTATTAGTAATAGGAGGTGAATACCTAGTAAGATCGTCAGTATCTTTATCCTTTAAGTTTAACGTTTCTAAAATGATTATTGGACTTACGGTAGTTTCTTTTGCAACTTCTGCACCGGAATTATTAGTAAGTATACAGGCTGCAGTTGATGGGCATCCGTCTATTTCTTTAGGAAATGTTGTTGGTTCAAATATCGCAAACATAGGTCTTGTTTTAGGAATTACATCTATAATAGGTACACTTCAGGTTGAGAAAGACTTTTACCGTGTCCATTGGCCTGTAATGATGTTATTTTCTGTTCTTCTTTTCTTTTTCTTAACGGACAATAATGTCTTAGATACTTATGAGGGTGCAATCTTATTGTTAGGTGTCGTTGGGTTTATAGTTTTGTTAGTTGTTCAGGCAATAAAAAAGGCTAAAAAAGGAGAGCAATTTGAATCGGATGAGGTTGACGATGACTTAGCAGATGTAGGTTTTGTTAAAATTCTAATTTGGTTAGCTATTGGTATTCTTGCGTTATATTATGGTTCTGAACTTTTAGTAGAAGGAGCTATTGATCTAGCGAATTCACTAGGAGTTAGTGAGCGTGTTATTGCGGTAACTATGATTGCTGTTGGTACTAGTGTACCCGAGCTTGCAGCTTCTGTGGTAGCTGTTCTTAAGAAGGAAGAGTCTATTTCTATAGGAAACCTTATAGGTTCTAATATCTTTAATATTGGATCCGTATTGGGGGTGACTTCTATCATCACTCCAGTCAAGGTAATTAGTAGAGATCTATTACTTCATGATCTAATTTGGATGCTTGGTTTCGCTTTCGCATTATGTCCAATAGCCTATATTGGTATCAAGAAAAAAAATAAAATTAATCTTTATAAAGGGCTCATAATATTCTTAGGTTATATTGCTTTTGTATTTGTTACTTTTGCTTAAAATTTATTTCTAATGTGTAGTTAATCTTCATATACGGATTATTTCCTTTTGTGTCATATTCGCTTTTAAGATATACTTAACGAGATAATTTTCTTCAAACAATTAATTTTGTAATAAAAATATGGCAAAAGGTGTATTACTCGTAAACTTAGGATCTCCTGATAGTACAGATCCTAAAGATGTAAAAAAATACTTAGGTGAATTTCTTATGGATGAGCGTGTAATAGACTTACCTAAGTTAGCACGTACTCTTCTAGTTAAAGGGATTATTCTAAATACAAGACCTAAAAAATCCGCGAAAGCATATAGTAAAATATGGTGGGAAGAAGGTTCGCCTCTAATCGTGATATCAGAGCGTTTACAAGCTAAGATTAATGATAATACTTCGGTTCCTGTAGAATTGGCGATGAGGTATGGATCAATGTCTATTAAAAAAGGTCTTGAAAAACTTCATAAACAAGGTGTTGATGATGTATTCATAATACCTATGTACCCTCAGTTTGCGATGGCTACTACAGAAACAATTTTAGTATTGGCGAATCAGATTATCGAAAAAGATTATCCAGAGATGCAACTAACTTCGTTACCTGCTTTTTACAGTCATCCGGATTATATAAAAGTACTTTCTAAAAGTGTACAAGAGAAATTAGATGGGTTAGATTACGAGCATGTTCTATTTTCATATCACGGAGTACCTGAGCGTCACATTCGAAAAAGTGATATTACAAAGTCACACTGTAAAGTGGATAAAAGTTGCTGTGAAAACGCTTCTAAAGCACATCAGTTTTGTTATAGACATCAATGTTACGAGACAACAAAATCAGTTGCTAAAACTTTGAATTTAAAGGAAGGTACGTATAGTACTTCTTTTCAATCTCGATTAGGTTTTGATCCATGGTTGCAGCCTTATACTGATCGTACTATAGAGCGATTTGGTAAAGAAGGAATTAAAAAGATGGCTATTGTTACTCCAGCTTTTGTATCTGACTGTTTAGAAACCTTAGAAGAAATTGCAATGGAGGGTGAGGAAATTTTCCATGAAGTAGGAGGTAAAGAGTTTACTACTATTCCATGTCTTAATGATCGAGATGATTGGGCAAAAGTAATGTCTCGATGGATTGATGAATGGGCGCATGCATAGCCTATGAAAATCAAGAATACTAAAGCTCTAGGAGAAAAACCAATAGGAACACTTTTATTACAGCAAGCAGTACCTGCTTCTATAGGTATATTAGTGATGTCGCTTAATGTTCTCGTTGATTCTATTTTTATAGGAAATTGGCTTGGTTCATTAGCTATGGCGGCTATTAATGTTGTTTTGCCTGTTTCTTTTTTTATTGCAGCTATTGGTTTATCTGTAGGTATAGGAGGTGCTTCGGTTTTATCCAGAGCTTTAGGAAATGATGATTCTCAAAAAGCTATCCGTGTTTTTGGAAATCAGATATCAATAACCTTACTTAGCGTTGTTACTCTTACTGGTATCGGTCTTTTCTTTTCTGATAGTTTAGTGACTGTTTTTGGAGGTAAAGGCTCTATCTTTCAGCTAGCAAAAGATTACTATCAAATTGTTCTCTATGGAGTTCCAATTTTAGCAATTAACATGATGTTTAATAATGTTTTGCGTGCAGAAGGGAAGCCAAAATATGCCATGATCTCTATGATTATTCCTTCAGTATCTAATCTCTTATTTGATTATATTTTTATTAATCAAATGAATTTAGGTATGAAAGGGGCAGCTTGGGCTACTACTATATCGTATATACTGTGTTTTTCGTATTTATTCATTGTCTTTGCTGTCAAAAGTGAACTGAGAATTACAGTCAATTCTTTGATTTTAGATACAAAGATTACTAAAGAAATTCTCGCTTTAGGAGGGACTACATTTGCACGGCAGGCGACGGTTAGTTTTGTGTATTTTGTTGTAAACAATATAATTATAGGTCTTGAAGGGGAGTTAGGTGTAACGGTCTATGCTATTGTGAGTAGGTTGTTAATGTTCATTATGTTTCCGATTATTGGGGTTACACAAGGTTTTTTGCCTATAGCAGCTTACAATTTTGGAGCAAAGAAGTATGATCGTATAAAACAAGTTGTAACGAAGGCTATCACCTACGCAGGTGTTTTGGGACTTATTATTTTTAGTGTAATTATGTTATTATCCTATGAAATAGGAGGGCTTTTTATCTCTAATTCTGATCCATATCAAACCACAGAGTTGCTTGATAAAACTGCTTTAGCAATACGTATCACTTTTTGTATGGTTCCTATTGTGCCGGTACAGCTAATAGGAGCTGCTTATTATCAAGCAATAGGTAAAGCACTTCCTGCTTTTCTTCTTACACTTAGTCGTCAGGGTATTTTTCTTATACCGACTCTTTTTATTCTTTCGTATCAATATGGATTTTTAGGGGTTTGGTTAGCATTTCCTATTTCAGATTTATTATCAACTTTAATCACAGCCTTCTTCGTTTGGAGAGATGTTTTTAAAAAGAAATACATATCTAATTAGATACTTTACTAAAGTTAAATTTTATGAGCTATTTATATATTAAATCACTCCATTTGATTTTTATTGTGACTTGGTTTGCGGGTTTATTTTATATTCCTCGTCTTTTTATTTATCAGATTGAAGCAAATGAACGTACAGAAACGGAGAAACGTATTCTACTACCTTATTTACAAGTAATGACTAAACGACTGTGGTTTATTATAACTTGGCCCTCATGTATTCTAGCAACTCTTTTTGCTGGATGCCTTTTGTATTTACAACCTTTTTGGTTAGAGCAGTCTTGGATGCATGTAAAATTAGGTTTTGTGTTACTTTTGTTTATTTACCACCTAAAGTGTCATCAAATTTACAAGCAGTTTAGTAATAATGATTTCCGTTGGTCTTCTAATCAGATGCGATTATGGAATGAAGGTTCTACTCTTATCTTATTTTCCGTAGTATTCCTAGTTATTCTCAAAAATGCTTTTAACTGGATTTATGGGGTTATAGGAATATTCTTATTATCAGGTTTGTTGATGTTAGGAATAAAGCTTTACAAACATATCCGAGATAGAAAATAATACCCATTGAAATATTATTTATATGCGTTATACTATTTTTCAATTGGTATAAATAGGTATTTTAAATGCATTCGGCCTTGGAATACCGAATAAAATCAATCATTCGTCTAATGTAAAATGTATTGTGTTGTCAATATGCTTATATTATGTGTTAAACTACTTAACTATGAGAATATTGAGATTAATATCAGGCCTATCAATATATGCCTTGTTGCTTGTAAGTTGTACCGACTCAGCAGAGGCAGAGTGTACGGATGTGACTTGTTATGATTATGGCTGTATAGAACATCCATGTGAGTTGTCAGAAATATGATTGTTGTATCATACCTATAATATCATTTACAGAAGTAAATATCTTGTATCTCTATTTTTAACTTTTTTTCTTACTATAATTATGTTAGAGAAATGAATGCTACCTATTGTTGTATTTGGTTTGCTTGATTTTATTCTGGGGAAAAATTAACAGACATACATCTGTTAATGTTTTATACTAATTGAATTTTAAATCGGTATCAGTAGCTCTGTTTTCTCTTTTAATGATGAGCAAGCAAGAAAGGTGACACCCATTTTATATGGCATTTTAAAGAGAAATTGAAGTGAAAATTAAATATGGAGGTTAGTTCTAAAAAGAGCTAACCTCCATATTTATTCATTATAGTGACGAGAAATAGTTCTTGAATATAATCTTATTGTGATTTTCAATAAGGGAATTTGCCTTTTTGTAAACTACTGGTATTCAAAATTTCCGTATTCACTTGTAATTGTTAGTTTTTTATCTTCAGAGGCTTCTACATGACCTATGATCTGTGCGTCTACATTAAAACTCTTAGATATTTCAATAATATCATTAGCAATACTAGGGTCCACATAAAGTTCCATACGATGCCCCATGTTAAAAACTTGATACATTTCCTTCCATTCAGTTCCTGAATTTTCATGAATGAGTTTAAATAATGGAGGTATAGGGAACATGTTATTCTTAACAATATGGTGTTGATCTATGAAGTGAAGAATTTTTGTTTGTGCTCCTCCGCTACAGTGTATCATTCCATTGATAGTGTCGCTATTGTATTTCGAGAGGATTTTTTTGATAATAGGGGCATAGGTTCTAGTAGGTGAAAGTACTAGTTTTCCTGCATCAATAGGAGATCCTTCTACGTTATCTGTAAGTTTTGTTTTTCCTGAATATACTAATTCTTCCGGTACAGAGGCATCAAAACTTTCAGGGAACTCATTTGCTAGTTCTTTAGAAAAAACATCATGGCGAGCAGAGGTTAATCCATTACTTCCCATTCCTCCGTTGTATTCTGTTTCGTACGTGGCTTGTCCAAAGGAAGCTAAACCAACAATTACATTCCCAGGTTTGATGTTTTTGTTGTCAATTACTTCAGATCTTTTTATACGAGCCGTTACAGTAGAGTCAACAATAATTGTACGTACTAAGTCTCCTACATCAGCAGTTTCTCCACCTGTAGAGTGAATAGTTACGCCGTGTTTTTTAAGTTCATCTAGTAACTCCTCAGTACCATTTATAATAGCAGATATAACCTCTCCTGGTATCAAATTTTTATTACGACCAATAGTCGACGATAACATAATATTATCAGTAGCTCCTACACAAAGTAGGTCGTCGATGTTCATGATTAAAGCATCTTGTGCTATCCCTTTCCAAACAGAGGTGTCACCTGTTTTTTTCCAATACATATATGCTAATGAAGATTTTGTACCAGCACCATCAGCGTGCATAACTAAGCAGTGCTCTTCACTTCCTGTAAGGTGGTCAGGTACTACTTTACAAAAAGCTTTCGGAAACAATCCTTTATCTATTTTCTTGATGGCATTATGTACATCTTCTTTTGATGCAGATACTCCTCTTTGAGCGTATCTTTTACTCACTTCTTTACTCATAATATCAATAGTTGGAATTACAAATATACTATTATCACATTTAGAAATTAAATCCACTACTCTAAAAAGCTTCTAAGTAATATTATGTCGTCAGTTAATTCTTTTCTGTATGCTAATTTTAGTATCTTTCATTCTTTTCAAATTAGAAACTTTTTAATATAAAATTATGGGTAGTAAGAAAATTTTAATTGGTGGTTATGGCACCCTGTTATTACAAGAGTCTTTAAATACCTCTATTCAGCGCAATTTAGTAAAGGAAACAGTTGAGTATTTTCCTATGGTTGTAGAGGGGTATCGTCGTCTTTTTAATTTGAAGCCTACGCATTACAAGAGTTCTTCTAAAATTTCAACTACAGGTATTGAAATGGGGGCTGCTAATGTTCGTAAATGTGCTAAGAGTAGTTTTAACGGCTTGTGTTTTTATGTGGATGAAGAGGAAGCCTTAAAAATTGATCAAAGAGAGGTTTATTACGAAAAAGCACTTGTAGATTTTAAAGATTTTAAAACTAATAAAAGTTTAGGTGAAGGTTATATTTATACAGTGAACGAATTAACATCAGATTTACTGATAAACGATCCTAAAGAATTAATGCCTAATTGGAGAGATATTGTATATGCTCGTACAGGTGCCTATCGTATTTCAGAGGATTTTGGAGATTATTATGATCAAACCACTTATTTGGCAGATGGAGAGTCGCTAACAGTTGATAATTATAGAAGATTAGGGGTTATTGAAGATGACTTCTTTAATTTGAACTTATAAATTAATATGTAGTTTTTTTAAAAAAACTTTTATATATTAATTTTAATAATATCCATACTTTATCAATAAAATTTAGTGTGAGAAGTATTCATAGTCAGTATTATTATTAAAAAGAGGATCTCGTAAGTTATAAGTTAATTGTGTGTATTTCAGAATACATGTTGTTTAAATCATTTGTTGTTGTATGAAAGAAAAGGGAAGCACACTTCACTCAAAAGCTCATAATATAACTATCATATCAGGAGAGTTGCATAGAGCACCTAATGTAATTACTGAGAAGTTGACGGTGACAGAAGATGCGATACATATATACCTTACTTCTAGAGATATGATGACTACTATCAATGATATAGTAAAGGAGAAACTCAAAAATTCTAAGTCTTTTTATTATAAATTGATTACATATGATTTTAATAGTTTTTTTAATAGGCTAATAAGTGCTTTACTTATTTTAGTCTTCTTTGGAATTCTTGAATTATATGGAAATTCATTGCTTGACGTTTTAGTGAATGGTGTGGATTTTAATCAGCGTACAGAGGTGATTAATCTAACCATCTGTATACTTTCTTCATTGTCTATTTTTGCTTTATTTAGTGTGGGGCCTAGTCAGTTTTCTGACATTTCTTATATTAGAAACAGTCTTAATTCATTTTCAAAAAGTGATGTTAAACAGGCTAATCGGTTATTTCGGAATTTACGTTTACTGTCAAAAAATAGAAATATCAGGCGTATAGTTATATGGAATCCCGAATTGTACGATAGTAAGCGTCTAAATATTATTCGTGTATTAATATCAAGGAGTTTAAAAGAGAATATTATAGTTGTACTTAATGTACGTATTGATGAGGAAATGCGTACTCGTAAGTTATTGGAAAGTATTATTGCTACATCTTCAAGAGAGAAAAAAATACCCGAATGGGAGATCAACTTTAATAAGACAGGTGATAGAGGGAAAGGTTTTTTTCCTGTTAGTTTGTTAGATAGTAACGAGCGTGATTTTCTTTCCTTGTGTATGCTATGTTCCACTTCTAGTTTAGGGATAGACTTAGAAGATACTTCAATAAATAACTCAATTAGTATTCCTTTGGTAAAGTGGATTAATGAGCATTTTGAATCCAAAATTTTTAGTAATACCTCACAAGGTACCATTAATGTATATAGTTATCTGAGTCGTTTTATAAATGATTATAATTTTCTTGAGATCAATTCAATTTCCGATTTTGGAGTTTGGCGTTTTAAATCCTCTGAAATTCTTGAGAATTTTGAGCAACAGTCTGATGCTAATTTACGTTTTATAGCATCTTATTTAAAAAGTGATTTCCTGAATATAATTGAACAAGTTAAAGACCCTGTTTGTGCTGTTATATTGGTGGATCATTTGAAGTCGGTAGAGGTATTTAATAAGAAAAAATTCATACAACATTATAGCAAAACCATTGCAGAGTATAGTCTGTCAGGGGTGTTCAGAAAATCTTGGAGAGGATACGTTTTGCCTCCCTTATTAAAAGATCAAAAAAACTTCTTTAGGATATTGCCTCAGTCTAGTTCTTATGAGATTCTTATTAACTTGCTTAATGCAGGTATGTATCAGGATATCATCGATTGTTTGGATAATATCTTTACGAATAGTCATAACAACATCGAGTTCGAAATTATCCGCTTTAAAGTTTTTGAAGCACAGGGGGAGTATAATAAGTCAGTAGAAGGGTATTTAGATATACTAAGTAATTATGAGAACCTAGATGAGTATAATAAAAAAGTATATTACGAAATCATGAAGGGGATTGCTTGGTCAGTAGTTAGTGGGCGTCTTGAAAAACATAAGGATTTAGGAACAAATGCATTGGATGCTATGAACCCTTCGCAGTTGAAAGATCTAGTTATTACTCCTGAATACTGGGCTAATTTTTATAATTATCAGGCAAATTATAATGAGTGGTTTGAAAAATTAGACAAGGCACAGAAGAGTTATGAGCTAGGCTTAAGTATCTCTGGGGTGGGGTTGCGTACTTCAAGTAGTTTAAAAGTGAACTTAGGGATAATTTATCGTTTTAGAAGTCTTGAAAAACACGAACGTAGTGAACAACTATCTTTTCTTAAGAAAAGTTATGAAATTATTGAAGATGGTGTTTTAGAGAAGGAAACTATAGGAAATATAGACCAACTGCCTATAGCAATTCATAATTTTTGTGAAAGTACGTTAAAGTATGCCAAGTTACTCAATACGGATCAGGATGATTATTATACTAAGATTACGAATTTATATCAAGCTTCATATGATTATTCTAGAAAAGCCCTAGATATACTTCATAAATCAAAGTCACGTAGAAAGTTAGAGCAACTTTTGGTGGAGCATCATGAAGCCAGTTATAAGCTTTTTAAAATGAAAAAATTAGGTGCAGAATTGGCGATAGATTCATTGAATGCATTAGATGCTCTTTATATAGATCCTTCGGATTCTAATAGGCGAGATCTCGATGTTTCCTTGGCGATTTTTTCTGATATTAATGATCGAGGAGTGAAGTTCGAAGATATTGCAGAAGCTCGTCTATTGCTGAAGAGCAGAAAGGGGTTGATTACAGAGCAATTTTATAGAATGTAGTAATGTCTTGATTTAACTAAATAATCTTTAAGAGTTACTACCTCTCATTTAAGTGTAAGATGATGCTTTTTTAGTAGCTAGAATGATCAGTAAGTTTTAAAATCCAATTGTCTACTGAAAAAAATAGCCTTTTTACTTATTGATATAGATGTCAAGTAGTTTATGTGTTTTTAGATGCTTATCTTATTTATAATAAATGCTTGAGCTATTATGGATGAGGAAGAACAACAAGAAAATAAAGAGGTTAAGATAGGAGAAGGGAAAGTTGATATTGAAGTAGGGCAGGAACCTAGTGTAACTAAACCAAAAGTGCCTTCAAAGGATGATGATGAGAAGCCTGAACTGACTGCGGCCCCAACTGCGACTCAAAGCCCTGTCCCTGATTTGGAGAGACGATCTTCAAAAGCAACTCTGAGCAGAGATGATTCCTCTGTCCCCCCTCCAAGATTAGAGAAATATACTGATGATGAGTTAAATGCAGTGAGCAAGTACAAGAGAAATAGAAAGATAGGAGGATTATCTGGTTTTACGCTATACGCAGCTCTTGGTGTAGCAATAATCGCAGGAGTAGCTTCAGGAGGTCTTGCCTTTCCTGTTGCTTTGGCTTGTATTGCAGGAGCTGCTACCTTATCTGTGGGGGTAATGGCAGTAGGAGATAGTCGTTCCTTACTTTCTCCAGAGGAAAGACAACATCTAAAATCTTATGAACGAAAGACAGCAACTAGGATAAAAGGTTTGCGAAATCTAAGGGGGTTAAGAGGTAGGAGGGATTTAAGGAATCTTAGAGCTTTGAGAGCTTTACGTGATTTAAAGGATTTAAGGAAACCAAGACGCAGACCTATGCGTGATGCTTTCAAGAGATTTCTGATCAATCGATATGGGGGTGGTGCAATTGATAAATCGAAATCAGATTCTGCAATACCTCTAGATTCTGACACAAAAGGAATAACCACAGAGCAGTCAAAGGCTATGGAAACAGCAAAGGCTATGGGGGTGGAAGGGACTACTGTGGCACTAACTGATGCTGCTAGAAGGCAAGTAGAGAGAGGGAAGACCACCAGTGTGTCACAAACTCAAAGTCAAGGGAGTTCTAGGTCGCTAAAGCGAAGTCCTAATGGTAGATCCGTAGGTTGAAAAATTAGGTTATTACTATCTTTTAGTTTTTGCAGTAGAGTAAAAGTTATTCGACTGTTGGTGTGTTTTAGCAGTTTTTTTAGAGTCATTAGGTGGTTGTTCGCTTAAAAAAAACATTATTTAATTGATTGCGATAGGTTTTAATGTAGAGGGTGTGGGTGAATTCTTATCTTTGGTTGTATTATATGTTTTTTAGTTTTAAGATATATTTATTATGAAAGATACCCCAAAAGAACAGGAGCAGGAAACAAGACTAACAGGAGAGTCTACAGGAGTAGGGGCTGAGACACAACAGACATCTCTAAGTGTCGGGACTACTTCAGAAACAGAAGTAATTCCAGAAGAGGATGAACAAGCTACAGTAGCTAATACTCAGACTCCAACTCAAAGTCCTGCTGATACTACAAATAGGTTATCTGTAACACCAGCTCCAGAGGATAGTAATCCTTTTGAAATTAAAGGATATACTTCTGAACAAAAGGAAGCAGCAAGCTTGCAAGTCAGGAATGCAAACAGAGGACTTCTTGTTGGTGCTGTATTGTCTTTGGTTGCCTCTGGACTAATAATAGGGCTTGGAGTGGCTACAGGTGGACTTGGATTGTTTGCTGCTGTGGGTATAGGACTTACCGCTATTAGTGTCTTACAGCTAGGGGGGAAATCAATTGGAAGTTCTGGTTATTGGCTTTCAAAGGGTAAGCGTAAGTATTTGAAAGAGTATCAATTGATAACCTTAAAGAATCAACGAACCAAACGAATGGCTAACCGCGAGAAAGTAGTTTCAAAAATGCTTAATAATGTTAACATAGCACTGGATACAGGAGTTATTACAAAGTTAGAAGCGAAATTGGATGTTGTGTCTCTGGAAGGTAAAGAAAAAATAGAAAGAGCTAAAGAAATAGCACGTGGTCAATTAGAGGGTAGTAGTGCTCGTAGAGCATTAAAAGAGCTAGAAGCTGCAGAGGAATACTTAGCTAAAAAAGAAAGTAAGAGTGAGATAGGGTCTCAGGTGCTTAATAAATTTTTAATAGATAGAGTTAAGGATCGTGTTAAGCGTGCAGAAGTTAGGTTATTAGTTGCGACTTCTTCTCTATTACATGAAAGTTCTAGCGGAATAATGCAAACTCAAGAAGCAGCAAAAAGAATGGGATCAGGGAAATCTACTATAGAGAGAGCTTATTCGGAAAATCAGAATAAACAACAGGCTCCTGAAAGAGGTATGCCAAAGAGGAAAAATACTACAAGGGGAATTCGTAATGCGTAGGTGAATGGGTGTCTTCCTTAGATTATTATAAATTTATTACAGAATATTATTTGTAGTAGTGAATAAGTTAAGACAAAAGGAGACACTATCCTACCAAGTGTGTAAGTTTAAAATATAGAGGGTTTGATTTTATTAAAGTTGAACCCTTTCTTCAAATATAGTTAAAAATTGATTTAAAATAATGCCCCAATTTCTAATAGGCATTGTCCATTTTTTAGTTGCTTCCCTTAAAGCTAAAAAAGTAGATTTCATAACCGCATTATCAGTTGGGAATGAGAGTTTGTTTTTTGTGTACTTTCGGATTTTTCCATTCAGATTTTCTATGAGATTAGTAGTGTATATTATTTTTCTTATTTCTACAG
>CAYYNF010000006.1:0-30575 GCA_964472695.1 uncultured Flavobacteriaceae bacterium | reverse complement strand
GGGTGCAAATATACATGCTTATTTTGATTACACAACATTTTTTTGAAGTTTTTTTTTGAGAAAAGTCCCTACCAAACATTAGAATACTAAAAAAACCAAAAACTTAACAAAAAAAAACATATAACAAGAACTGTAATAGAGGTTATCACGAATAATTTCGTAAACAATTATTCTGCGTATAAATTATTCGTAAAGCCATTGAAAACTGAATTCAAAATTGAAAAATTCATTATGTAATTAGCCACGTACAAAATAATTCGTGATAAAGTTTAATAGAAATCACCCCCTAAAAGAAAAAACACCTAACTACAAAAGTTAGATGTTTTCTAAAATATCATTCAAATTTAGTTTAGAATATAGTACAAATTTGACGACGATTGTCTGACTAGATAAGCAGTGTTAGATAAATTACACACTAAAATCTTATCAAGATCACTACGATACAACTAAAGAAAATCAATTACAAGATTAACATAGCGTCTCCGTAACTGTAAAACTTATACTTTTCTTTCACAGCTTCCTCATAAGCTCTCTTCATTAAATCATGCCCCATAAATGCAGAAACCATCATTAATAAAGTTGATTTTGGCGTATGAAAATTCGTTATCATACAATTAGCAATACTGAAATCATATGGAGGGAATATAAACTTATTAGTCCACCCCCTATACTCATTTAGTGTATTTTCTGAGGAAACCGAACTCTCTAGAGTTCTCATTACTGTAGTACCGACAGCACAGACACGCTTTTTAGACTTTATAGCTGTATTGACTGTATTACAGGCATCCCCTTCGACATGAGCCTCTTCACTATCCATCTTATGCTTAGACAAATCTTCTACCTCAACTGGATTAAAAGTTCCCAAACCTACATGTAAAGTAACTTCTGCGAAATTCACACCTTTTATCTCTAATCTTTTTAACAAATGCTTAGAAAAATGTAAACCTGCAGTAGGTGCAGCTACCGCACCTTCATTCTTCGCATAAATAGTCTGATAACGCTCCTGATCTTCATCTTCTACGTCTCTTTTAATATACTTAGGAAGAGGTGTCTGCCCTAAATCCTTTAATTTTTGACGAAACTCCTCATAAGAACCATCATACAAAAAACGCAATGTACGCCCTCTAGAAGTCGTATTATCGATTACCTCTGCAACCAAAGACTCATCTTCTCCGAAGTACAATTTATTTCCAATTCTAATTTTACGTGCTGGATCAACTAACACATCCCACAAACGTGTTTCGGAATTCAATTCTCTCAACAAAAAGACCTCAATACGGGCTCCTGTTTTTTCTTTATTCCCATATAGACGCGCAGGAAACACCTTTGTATTGTTGAGAACCATCACATCATCCTCATCAAAGTAGTCAATCAAATCTTTAAACAACTTATGTTCTATAGTTTGCTTTTTTCTATCGATCACCATCAATCGTGACTCGTCTCTATTTTCTGAAGGATATTCTGCTAGTAACTCACTAGGCAGATCAAAATCAAAATTGGATAACTTCATTTAATATTGTTTTGTAGAAAACAAATATACAATCTGAAACAGAGGGTTGTCAAGAAAAATCGAAAGTATTTAACACTCCTTTAGAGTTAAAATGAAACCCTCTACTAAAACAAATAAACTAACATAAACGCACTTTTAAAGATAACAAAACAAACCTTTTAGCGATTTTATTTGCATTTAAACTTATTTATATTTACTTTTAAAAACATAACAGTTTAAAAATGAAAACCTTATTAAATATGTCATTAACAAATTTTAAATTAACGCATAACCAAGAAGATGGAATAAACACAGAAGTAAATATTTATCCTAATTCTGTTTCTGAATTCATAACATTAAAGAAAGACCCTCAAGTGGAAGTAGAACGCGTATCTATATTGAATCTCAATGGGCAAATCGTCTTACTCTCAAAACAAGACCGATTTAATATCTCTAAATTAAATACAGGGTTCTATACTGCAAAAATAGAAACTAATTATGGTATTAGTTACAAAAAACTAATCATAAACTAAATTCAAATATCAACACCCTCTTAAACACCTATTTTATTACTCAAAGTCAAATCAATACGGTTTAGAGGGAAATATTCCGTGTATCTACTAGTTCTATTCTTAGTAAAACAAACCACAACCGAAGCTTTATTTTTCATCCCATTATAATGAGAAATCAGTCTCTATATTTATACCCAACTAGTGCCTAGAATCGCATAACACATATTTTAACAGAAAAGAGGTTCATCTATATTTAGAAAAACCTCTTCAACATTTATTAACAAATTTAAGTATGTATTACCTACTACTATATAACATTTATCTCAAAAGAAGATACTACAACCTACGCCTCTATTTGAAGACCTATCTTCTTCATATCTTCCCAAAAATCAGGATAAGATTTACTGACCACCTCAGACTCTTCAATATACAAGGAAGTGCGTAACGCCAATGGAGCAAAAGCCATAGCCATACGATGATCTTGATATGTTGAAATCGCTATATCCTTTCGTATTTCTGTTGCTTCAGACAAAGTTAAAGCATCACTAGTAATATCTACTTGACCACCTAATTTTTCGATTTCAACTTTTAAAGCTTCTAATCTATCTGTTTCCTTAATTTTTAACGTATGCAAACCTGTAAGATAACAAGATACTCCTAACCCAAAACAAGTTACCGCAATAGTCTGTGCTATATCTGGCGAATTAGCTAGATCTAAAACACCATTAAAAGGATCCACAGCAAGTTGAAAGTTCACAATCTTCTCTAAAGTAACCGTGTTATCTTGATAAGTCGTTTTCACCCCTAGATGCTTGTAAATATCTGCTAAATAAGAATCTCCCTGATAACTCTGTTGCTTATAACTCCCCAAAGTTATCTTTGCATCTTTCGACAAAGCTACCAAACTATAAAAATAAGAAGCAGAACTCCAATCAGATTCTACTACTAGATGAGTTTCTTCAAGTTTCTGTAGAGAAGCAATTGATATAATATTATTCTCAAACTTAGCATTTACACCTATTTGACGTAGTAAAGAAAGAGTCATTTCTATATAAGGTACTGAGGTTACCTTACCTACCAACTCAATATCTAAACCATTAGTTAAAGTTGGTGCAATCAACATCAAAGATGATATATACTGACTACTCACATTCGCCTGTAAAGATACTTTTGACTTAGTAATATTTACACCTTCAATTACAATTGGAGGATACCCCTCTTCCTTTTGATAGGTAATTTTCGCTCCTAGATCATTCAAAGCATCTACTAATATTTTAATAGGACGTTGTTGCATACGAGCACTTCCTGTTAAAACTGTTTTTCGACCTTGACGCGTAGCAAAATAAGAAGTTAAAAAACGCATAGCCGTACCCGCATGATGAATATCGATAACCTCTTCCGTACTAGCGATAGCCTCTTGCATAATCTGAGAATCATCACTATTAGATAGGTTTTCAATTTCAATATCTTGATATAAAGCTTGCAAAATTAATAAACGATTTGCTTCACTCTTCGAACCTGTAATTTGTAGACGTTCGCTAGAAATATTCTCTATTTTTTGTAAATGTAACTTCATCTTAATAATTAGTTTGTTTTAGTTTTCTTCTATGAAAGATAAATGACATTACCAATCCATAAGCAACACCTATAAGAATACGCTTACGTAAATAAATAAAAAGCATTCCCCTATCAATAATACCTTCCTTAAAACACTGCACATTGAATCCACACTTAAAAGTAAACTCCATGAAACACAATACTAATGTAAAAAGGAATGCCAATCGAATTACAGAACGCCAATAACTATCTGTTTTTAAGATTGTCATTAATACTCCCTTCATAATCTATTTTAACTTTTCGTTATTATGGTGACGATCGTGATCTCTCTTAGTTTTTATTTCTAACTTTTTATCAAAAGAATCTTGTAAATCTACTCCTGTTTGATTAGCCAAACACAAGACCACAAAAAGCACATCGGCTAATTCCTCTCCAAGATCTTTATTTTTATCACTTTCTTTCTCACTTTGCTCTCCATACCTACGAGCTATAATACGAGCCACCTCACCGACTTCCTCTGTAAGCTGTGCCATATTTGTTAACTCATTAAAATAACGAACACCATGATTTTTTATCCAATCATCTACGGCTAACTGCGCCTCTTTAATCCCCATAACTACTCTTTATTTTTTGTATCGATACAAATGGTTACTGGCCCATCATTTTCCAAACTCACTTTCATATCAGCACCAAATATTCCTGTACCTATCTTTTTTCCTAATCGTTGTTGCATAGTATCTATACAGATCTCATATAGCTCTTTTGCGTAATCAGGCTTAGCTGAATCCACAAAACTAGGGCGATTCCCCTTCTTAGTACTTGCAAATAATGTAAACTGACTAACAAGAAGTAACTCCCCATCTACATCCAAAATACTCTTATTGAGATTAGCATTATTATCAGAAAAGATACGCATATGCAAAATTTTTCTTACAAGCCAATCTATGTCCTCCTGGGTATCCGTATGAGTTATTCCGAGTAACACCAATAATCCTTTTTGAATAGCTGCTACCTTACCTCCTTCTACATGAACCTCAGCTTGATTAACCCTCTGTATTACTGCCCTCATTAACCTATCCTATGAATATCTTTACGAAAATGCTGTTCACCATCTCCTTCCAATATTTGCAAATAGCTTTGATAACGAGACCAGGCAATTTTATCCTCTTCTAAAGCATCTTTAACAGCACATTTTGGTTCGTCCTTATGCAGACAATTATTGAACTTGCATTCTGACTTTAACTCAAAAAACTCAGGGAAATACCCACTAAGTTCCTGCGGTTCAATATCCACTACTCCGAAACCTTTGATTCCAGGAGTATCAATAATACGTACTCCACAATCTAAATCATACATTTCTGCAAAAGTAGTAGTATGCTGTCCTTGACTATGCTGCTCACTTACTTCTTTGGTTTTCAAATTTAAAGAAGGCTCTATTGCATTCACCAAGGTTGACTTTCCAACCCCACTATGCCCTGAAAACATACACACCTTATCCTTCATCATTTCTTGTAACTTATCCAAGTTCCTCCCTGTTTTTGCAGAAATTCCTAGACAATCATAACCTATTTCACCGTACATGTATGCCATGTATTTAGCTTCATCAAGTTCTTCCTCTGAATAAGTATCCGTTTTATTAAACAACAATACAGCCTTAATCTTATAAGCGGCGGCTGACACCAAAAATCGATCAATGAAAGAAGTTGATGTTGGAGGATTATTTAATGTAATCAATAAGAAAACGACATCTATATTTGAGGCTATAATATGAGTCTGTTTAGATAGATTTACAGATTTTCGGACAATATAATTTTCTCTTGGATGAATATTGTTGATGACAGCAGTACGTTCTGCCTCATCAACAATACCCTCTTCTACCTTAAAATCAACTTTATCACCTACAGCGATAGGATTGGTACTTTTAATACCCTTTAATCTAAACTTACCTTTAATTCTAGACTTATAAAAGATATTATCTTCTCCTTTTATGATGTACCAGCTTCCTGTTGATTTATAAACCGTTCCTTGCATAAGCTAATTAGGCATCAATATTAGCGTAAATCGCATTTTTCTCGATAAACTCTCTTCGAGGAGGCACTTCATCCCCCATCAACATCGAAAATACTCGATCTGCTTCTGAGAGATTTTCAATAGTCACCTGTCGCATGGTTCTATGCTCCGGATTCATCGTTGTATCCCAAAGCTGTTCCGCATTCATCTCTCCAAGTCCCTTATAACGCTGTACTTTTGAATTTTCTCCAAATTCTTTTAGAATAACGTCTCGCTGATCATCATTCCAAGCATACTGTTTCTTCTTTCCTTTACTTACTAAGTATAATGGTGGTGCTGCAATATATACATAACCTTGCTCAATAAGCTCTCTCATATATCTAAAGAAGAAAGTAAGAATAAGGGTAGATATATGACTTCCATCTACATCAGCATCACACATTATTACTACCTTGTGATAACGTAACTTCGATAAATTAAGTGCTTTACTATCTTCTTCAGTTCCGATAGTTACCCCCAAAGCTGTAAAAATATTTCGAATTTCTTCATTTTCAAAAACTTTATGTTGCATGGCTTTTTCAACATTAAGAATTTTACCTCTTAATGGTAAAATAGCTTGAAAATTACGATCTCTTCCTTGCTTAGCAGTTCCTCCTGCTGAATCCCCCTCTACTAAGTAGATTTCACATTCTGCTGGATCTGTTTCTGAACAATCTGACAATTTTCCAGGTAAACCACCAATACTCATGACTGTCTTACGCTGTACCATTTCACGTGCCTTCTTAGCTGCGTGACGTGCCTGTGCTGCTAAAATTACCTTTTGGATTATCACTTTAGCGTCATTAGGATTTTCTTCTAGATAATTCTCTAACATCTCAGAAACTGCCTGAGACACTGCCGAGCTTACCTCTCTGTTTCCTAATTTAGTTTTTGTTTGTCCTTCAAATTGAGGTTCTGCAACCTTCACAGAAACGATAGCCGTTAAACCTTCTCGGAAATCATCCCCTGCGATATCAAATTTCAACTTATCCAACATTCCTGAATTATCAGCAAACTTCTTTAAAGTTGATGTTAATCCTCTCCTGAAACCTGATAAGTGAGTCCCTCCTTCGTGAGTATTAATATTGTTCACATAAGAATGTAAGTTCTCTGCATAAGAATCATTATAAATCATTGCTACTTCAACGGGGATATTATTCTTCTCTCCTTCCATTGAAATAACATGCCCAATAATAGGCGTACGTGAACTATCTAAGAACGAAACAAACTCTCTTAATCCTTCTTGAGAATGAAAAGTTTCAGAAATAAACTCTCCCTTTTCATCTTTCTCTCTTTGATCTATTAAAGTAACTGTTATTCCCTTATTCAAATAAGCTAGCTCACGCATACGTGCCGCTAAAGTATCATAGTTATATACTGTAGTTTGCTGAAATATAGTTCTGTCTGGTAAAAAAGTAACCTCAGTTCCTGTTACACTCGTTTCTCCTGTAGACTTTACAGGATAAGACGCCTTACCTCTCTCATATTCTTGTTCCCAAACCTTACCATCACGATACACTGTAGCGTGTAAATGATCTGAAAGGGCATTTACACAAGAAACCCCTACTCCATGAAGCCCCCCCGAAACTTTATAAGAATCCTTATCAAACTTTCCTCCTGCACCTATCTTAGTCATTACAACTTCTAGTGCAGAAACTCCTTCTTTCTTATGAAGACCAACAGGGATTCCTCGTCCATTATCTTTAACCGTAATCGAATTATTCTCATTAATAATTACAGTAATAGTATCACAATGCCCTGCTAATGCCTCATCGATTGAGTTATCAACAACCTCATATACTAAATGATGTAAACCTCTTACTCCTACATCTCCAATATACATAGACGGACGCATTCTTACATGCTCCATGCCTTCTAAAGCCTGTATACTATCTGCTGAATACCCCTGTTTTAACTCTTCACTCATAGAAAATAATTTATTTCCTCAAATATAAAGATTCATTAGCGGTTTTCTAATGCTATATTATATAAGTTTTTCAACAATCAAGCAAAAACCACAAAAAGCTCTTAAAAGACACTTAAAAGCCTTATACAAGGATTTTAACATTCAATAGCATATAATATTCTTTTAAAACACGATACAATACTGACAAACACACACCGATTAGAAGTTATTATGTCACATATTAAGTCATCGCTTCTTCTCTTCTAGTTCAAAATAATTCAATTGACATAAGTCATACTTCACACAGCACTATTTTTGCACTATAACTTATACAAACACTAAGTAGAGTTCTACATATAAAAAGAGCGAATAACTATTGATTTAGTTATTCGCTCCTGTCCATTATAAAGTAAAATGTATACTATTTCATTGGTAATATTTGAAAATTGTCAACATAAAATTTTCCAAATCGACTATTAAAGCCTAAATATAAAGACAAATCTTTATAATCTACCGATTTCACACCAGGCTTACAAAGAAACGTAAATGAAACTTTGATCCACTGGTCGTCTCCTTTATACTTTATTTCCCTAGTTTCCAGAATAGCTAAATTTTCTACACTTCCTGAAGCGAGAGTAACAGAAACCTTGTCGGCATACTCCGTAGACTTTACATAGAACTGTAATCTATATTTTTTTTTCTTTTTCAGCTTTATACCCGAAGTTTTTAAATAAACCTGATTAGGAAACTGCTTATCTCCAGGAACCTTTACTTTTACTTGTAATGCTTTATCATCATCCTGACCAGAATCTACAAGTTCAAAATCAGCTACAGGAACTGTATCACCAATACTGGTTACTCCATGTTCCCACCCTGAAGTTCCTTCTTTGAAAGATGTGTTAGTTGTAACCAATAAATTTTGAGAAAACACTGCCATCCCAAAAAACAAAAAAACTGTAGTTGTTAAAATAGTCTTCATAGTTCCAAGTATATTTTAAGTATTAAGCTAGAATACTAGCCTTGTGAATTGTGCATACACTCCATTAAACTCAGTAAAAAAAGTAACAGAATAATAACATTACTATTAATTACTAAAAACAGAATACTTCACAAAAAATCTCGTTTATCTTAAGTTTGATTTTATATATTAAGAGTCGATATACAAAAGTTAACTAAAATAAACGAGAAAGCTATAGTTTAAAGGATATTAATCCTCCTGAATATCTCCTGTCCAGTTCATGAAACCTCCCTCTAAGTTATAAGTATTTTCAAACCCTAACTTAGTCATAATTTCACATGCCTGACCACTACGATTTCCTGAACGACAATAAACAT
Organism: uncultured Flavobacteriaceae bacterium; assembly: GCA_964472695.1. Lineage (GTDB taxonomy): Bacteria > Bacteroidota > Bacteroidia > Flavobacteriales > Flavobacteriaceae > Aquimarina. Next base: position 21,727 of record CAYYNF010000006.1, on the reverse strand, counting down.
AATAGTTCTTAGACTTATCCATAACTTCTAAAGCTTCCAAGAACTCTTGGCCCTCAAAAAAATCATGATGTAACATATTAGGAATATAACCTTCTTCTACCTCTGCTGGAGTTCTAACATCAAGAATTATAGCGTTAGTGTCATTTTGTGTAAGTTCGATCCACTGATCTTGGTCGATATCTTGTCTCATAGGGTATAATTATTTAATAAATACTTTGTAAAAGTAAAAAATTCATAAATTTACTAACTGAATTTAGTCGGATATAAATTTAATTCTTAAAATTCAATTTATATCAAAAATAAGCGAGATTTTTATCTTAAGTTGTTTTACTTACATTTGATAAAATACTCGTCTAATTCTTTTATTTTCGATACATGAGCTATAAATTAAAGACATATTATAAAAAAATCATCGCTGACACGATCACTCCTGTAAGCGTTTATCTAAAAATTAGGGATCGGTTTCCTAACAGTTTACTTCTCGAGAGTAGTGACTACCATGGTGATGACAATAGTTTTTCCTACATATGTTGTAACCCTATTTCGAGTATAAAAGTAGAAAATGAAGTAGCAACTACAATTTTTCCTGATGGCAAAAAGGTAGAAAAAGAAATCGATCACTCAGTAAATGTTGCTGAATTAATTGAAGAATACGGTAAGGTATTTGATACGGAGGATAATGACTTCAAATTCATCAATAATGGTCTTTTCGGATACATCAGCTACGAGGCTATACGATACTTTGAAGATATAGAAATCAAGAAAAAGCCTAATAAACTAGACATCCCCGATGTTTACTATGCTATATATCAAAATATCATTGCTATAAATCATTTCAATAACGAAGCTTATATTTTTGCACATACTTACGAAAATGAGAGTAATGTGGATGAAATTGAGTCTTTAATTAAAGTAAAAAACTTTGCCTCATATTCTTTCGATATCATAGGGGATACTACGAGTAGCATTGATGATGAAACCTTTAAAAATAATGTGAGTATTGCTAAACAGCACTGCCAACGTGGAGATGTATTTCAGCTTGTACTATCAAAACGTTTTTCTCAGAAATTTAAAGGGGATGAATTCAATGTTTATAGAGCCCTACGTAGCGTAAACCCTTCTCCTTACCTCTTTTACTTCGACTACGGAAATTTCAAGATATTTGGTAGTTCGCCTGAAGCACAATTAGTGGTTGACGAAGGAATTGCGGAGATACATCCGATTGCAGGAACTTTCCGACGCACAGGAGACGATGAAAAAGACGCTATGCTAGCAAAGAAACTTTTTCAGGATCCGAAAGAAAATAGTGAACATATCATGCTAGTAGATCTTGCCCGAAATGACTTAAGCCGTAATGGAAACAACGTAAATGTCGAAAAATACCGTGAAATTCAATTTTATAGTCATGTGATCCACTTAGTAAGTAAAGTCACTGGAAAAAAATACGATCATAGTACTACAATGCAAATAGTTGCCGACACATTCCCTGCTGGAACTCTTAGTGGAGCACCAAAGCACATGGCAATGCAGTTAATTGAAAAATATGAAACTATTAATCGTGAATTTTATGGAGGAGCTATTGGTTTTATGGACTTCAAAGGAAACTTTAATCATGCTATTATGATTCGTACTTTCCTGAGCAAAAACCATGAACTTCATTGGCAGGCTGGTGCTGGAATTGTTACCGATAGTACCGAAGAAAAAGAACTTCAAGAAGTATATAATAAACTCTATGCTCTTACCAAAGCATTGAAACTAGCAGAAGAAATTTAAAATGAAGAAAGTTTTAGTTATAGATAATTACGATTCTTTTGTGTATAACCTTGTACACTACTTAGAAGATTTAGGTTGTGATGTTACTGTAAAACGTAACGATCAGTTAGATCTTGAATACGTAGAAGAATTCGAGAAAGTCTTACTTTCTCCTGGCCCTGGTATTCCTGATGAAGCAGGTTTATTAAAAGCAATCATTAAAAAGTACGGAACAACTAAGAGTATTTTTGGCGTATGCTTAGGTCAACAAGCTATAGGAGAAGTATATGGCGGGAGTCTAATCAATCTTGACCAAGTGTATCATGGTGTGGCCACTCCGATACAAACTACCGTAAATGATAGTCTGTTATTTAAAGGACTTGAGAGTAGTTTCGAAGTAGGTCGTTATCACTCATGGGTAGTATCTGACCATGACCTGCCTGAATGCTTAGAGGTCACATCGAGAGATGAAAATGGACAAATTATGTCTATACGACATAAAACTTATGATGTGCGTGGCGTACAATTTCACCCTGAATCTGTACTAACACCTGATGGAATGACGATGTTAAAAAACTGGATTGGTTAATTGAAATACGATTCACCAAAAAATCAAACTACCTACAACACAATGAAAGAGATTCTAAATAGATTAATTAATCACGAAGTACTTAGCAAACAAGAAGCCAAAGAAATATTAGTAAACATATCTAATGGCGTATATAACAACACTCAGATTGCTTCTTTCCTTACCGTATACATGATGCGTAGCATTACTATAGAAGAACTCGAAGGGTTTAGAGATGCCCTATTAGAACTGTGTATTGCTGTTGACCTCAGTGAATACAACCCTATAGATTTGTGTGGTACAGGTGGGGATGGTAAAGATACATTTAATATATCTACACTTTCCTCTTTTGTAACAGCAGGAGCTGGAGTAAAAGTTACCAAACATGGTAATTATGGTGTTTCTTCTAAATGTGGTAGTTCAAATGTTATGGAATATTTGGGCATAAAGTTTAGTAACAATAAAGATTTTCTGAAACGCTCTATTGAAGAAACAGGGATTTGTATACTACATGCTCCTTTATTTCACCCTGCTATGAAAAATGTAGCTCCTATACGTAAAGAGCTTGCTGTAAAAACCTTCTTTAACATGTTAGGACCTATGGTGAATCCAGCTTTCCCTAAAAATCAGATGGTCGGAGTTTTCAACCTAGAACTCGCCCGTATATATGGATACCTATACCAAAATGGAAATAAAAACTTTAGTATTCTCCACTCCTTAGATGGATATGATGAAATCTCACTAACAGGAGCCACTAAAATTATCTCACGCCATAGAGAACAAATGATTACTCCTGAAGATTTTGGCATACCAGCATTACAACAAAAAGATATTATAGGCGGAGACTCTATTGAAGCTTCTGCCAACATATTTATGCAAGTTATTAGCGGAAATGGAACAGAAGCACAAAATAATGTAGTATCAGCAAATGCTGGTGTCGCAATTGCTACTGTAGAAGGACTGAGTCCTAAAGAAGGTTTTGAAAAAGCCAAAGAAAGTTTACTAAGCGGAAAAGGGCTTGAAGTACTAAAAAAAGTACAGGAATTGAGTAAATAATATGTAGCTACATATCATTTATGAAAAACTACTAAGTTAAAAATATGAATATATTAGATAAAATAGTTGCGGATAAAAAGATTGAAGTAGCTTTTCGTAAGGAATTAATCCCTACATCTCAATTGGAAAACTCAGTTTTATTTGATCGTAAAACTATTTCGCTAGCTGAAAGATTACGCAAAAGTGATACTGGAATTATTGCAGAGCATAAGCGTCGTTCTCCTTCAAAGTCAGTAATAAATCAAACAAGTAGTGTTTGGGAAGTTGCTAAAGGTTATGAAACTGCTAATGCTTGTGGTATGTCAGTACTTACTGACGGTAAATATTTTGGAGGCTCTTTAGATGATTTACTAACTGCTCGTGCATCATCAGACCTTGCTTTACTACGCAAAGAATTTATTGTTGATGAATATCAGCTACTAGAAGCTAAAGCTTATGGTGCTGATGTATGCTTACTAATTGCAGCTTGTTTAACACGTAATGAAATTAAACATTTATCAGAATTTGCTAAAAGCCTAGGTTTAGAGGTACTACTAGAAGTACATAATCAAGAGGAGCTTGAAAAGTCACTGATGCCCTCTTTGGATATGCTAGGTGTAAACAACCGTAATTTAAAAACTTTTGAGGTTGGTTTGGACATTAGTAAGTCACTAAGTACACAAATCCCTGACGATTTTGTAAAAGTATCTGAAAGTGGAATAAGTAATATAGAAGCCATAAAAGAGCTTCAACAATACGGATACAAAGGTTTTCTTATTGGCGAAAACTTTATGAAAACTGAAGACCCTGCACAAAGTGCTATTGACTTTATTAAAAGCTTAGAATACTAGAAATAAAGCAGATTCAATCTCAAAAGAAGAAGCCTTGGTAAATCTAATTTTACCAAGGCTTCTTCTTTTTACTTAAAGCTTTTTCAAGAAATTCATGAATTTTAATTCACCCCCCCCTCATAACCACTAAGTCTTTTCTTTTCCTGCTCTTCCTCATCATCTTGTAAACATTCCTTACACTTAATTTTCATATCATTAAAAAAGATCGGTACTTTTACTCCCATATACATATCGAAAGCACGAGTCTTATCATCTAAAAGGTGGCTTATAGCTCCTGAGGAACCTATGAATACAGGTCCAAGCCTTCCCCCTAGGCCCCATTGTACACCACTAAACTGCGTATAAGAAATAGGACTAAATACAGTTAACCATTTACTCTCATAGCGAGGACTTATAGTAAACTGATTTGCATAACGAGTTGCTGTAGGATTGGATTTTCCCACTAGAGATAAAGTTGAGCTATAATTTAAATACCAGTTTTCTTTTAACAACACATCTAGATGAGTTCGTAAAGTTGTTGGTAACGTATATCTTTTATTGAGCTCTACCTCCTGTAAATCATAAAATGCTATAATCTCTTCTCCTGATGAATCTCTCAAATCATCTAAAGTAACAGTGGTATCTAAATCAAGTTCCCTCTGCAAACTTGACCTATAGTTTAATGCTCCTATATCCATAATAGACATCCCAAACTTGTACTTATAATTATTTTTTTCTCGTATTACAATTTGCTCTTTAGGCTTAGTACGGGCTATATTATCACGATAATTAGGTCGGTATTCATATACAAAACCAATATCCATAGCTACAGAAGTTACTACTGGCTTAATTTCAAAATCCTCTGTATACTCAACAGGAGTAAAATTCCTATTGAGATCAAAATTATTGGAATAGCTATAATTTAACTGTCCTCGCGTAGCCATAGTAGCATTATTGAAATCAAAAATCACTAAAGCATTCTCTAAAGTTAAATTCCCTGCTCCATAACCCATCATATATTTTAATGTACCTCCGGCTTTCAAGAAATGTACTTTGGTATCTTGAAGAACACGAGCATAGGTAGCTCCTACTTCAGCCCAATTATTCACCACAATAGATCCATCAATATCTGTAAATACACCTGTTATATCAAAATTATCTGGATCTCTTGCTAACTCCAAGAAACTTCCATGAATACTATTAAGATTTACCATACTACGAAAACGTGTAAACACCCCTACGGCCTGCTTACTATCAATCGTATACAATGCTGAAGGCCCTAAAATATCAAGATTAGTAAGTGCATAATTTTTATCATTTTGCCCAACTACCTGTAATTCATTCAAAAGAGTAGTCTCACCATCTCTATTATTTAATAAATTCAAATATCCTACTTGAGTATAAGTATTAGTATTATAACTACTTATAGAAAAAATATTGATATCTAGTTTAGAACGTGAATTGGCTAAATGAGCTGGATTAGACAAAACACCATGAATTCCATTAAAATTATCAGCTTCAAATCCCACATAAGATTGTGAATATAAAAGACTGCTTAACAATAGTGTTGAGAGAAATAAAATTCTAGACATGTAAAGTTTTGATTTTTATTAGAGAATGCAAGGTATTACTTACTCGTAAATAAATTAGCTCGAAATTAACTAAAAATACATTTTTTATTGCTTGAATTCAACCTAATGAATACAATTTTTTGATTTTCAATACAATTATTAAAGACTATGCCTTTTGACCACTCTATGATTTCATATTGATTAAAAATAATTATGTAATATATACCCTAAATTATTTAGACAACACATAAAAAACAAACAAGTATAACACTGTCAATCAAAAGGGTGCCTACTTAAAGGTAATGTTGCAAAAGGATGATAGTCTCCTTTTAGCGGGCTTATCACTTCATTTCTTAACTGATAAGCTAACTGCAAAGAAGGCAGAGTATCTTTTATGGAAAACCCTTTATTTTCTATAATATGCTTATAGGATTTTGTATGTAAATCGGTAAATCCATTACTAAACTCTAACTCAACACCATCTATAGTAATTGCTCTAAAAGTGCGTTGCTCCTTTTCTTTAATATTGTTTGGTAGCGTATCACTATTGATCGACAAAAACCAACGAACATTAGCATTCTTTAGTTGCAATATTCCTGAAGCCCTGTCATGTTGCATAATGTGCACTTTACTCGATAAAACTTCTCCAAAGACCCAAATAAGCATATCAAAAAAATGAATTCCAATATTAGAACATATACCTCCTGATTTTTTGATATCACCTTTCCAAGATGCATAATACCAATTTCCTCTTGAGGTAATATAAGTTAAATCTACATCGTGTACCTTATCAGTAGGTTGATTGTCTATTTGTTGTTTAAGTGCTATAATAGAAGGGTGTAAGCGTAACTGTAAAATTGTATTGATTTCATGATCATACTGTTCCTCTATTAACATTAGCTTCTCAGCATTCCATGGATTGAGCACTAATGGTTTTTCACAAATAGCACTAGATCCGTTACGCAAAGCAAAGCGAACATGAGCATCGTGTAAGTAATTAGGAGTACAAATACTTATATAATTCAATTGTTGTTGTCGCTCAATACGTAATTTTTCTATGTGACGGTCAAAACGCTCAAACTCAGTAAAAAAATGTGCCTTAGGAAAAAAAGAGTCGATGACCCCTACACTATCATTAGGATCAAAAGCCACTAAAAGTTCTGATTGATTTTCAGCTATGGCTTTAAGGTGTCGAGGAGCAACAAATCCAGCTGCTCCCATAAGTCCAAATTTTTTCACTATTATATATATTTAATAATTAAATGTGGTGCTCTGAATATTCAGACACTTTAATCGATTTCTAAAGTATCACTTTTAATTGATTTTCGACTAAAACATAACACTCTAAACTTTCTGGACATTGTGCATGATCATTTTCATCGAAGTCGAGACGATGTCCATATTTACTAACCCAGCCTATTTGTTTCGCAGGATTCCCCACTACCAATGCATAATCAGAAACATCTTTAGTAACTACAGAGCCTGCGCCTACCATGGCGTAAGCACCAATGGTATTTCCACATAATATGGTAGCATTAGCTCCAATAGAAGCTCCTTTTTTCACTAAAGTTTTTTTAAATTGATCTTTACGAACAACAAAACTACGAGGATTAATTACGTTAGTAAAGACCATTGATGGCCCTAAAAATACATCATCTTCGCAAATTACTCCCGTATATACTGATACATTATTCTGAATTTTCACACCATTACCAATATGTACCTTAGGAGATACAACCACATTTTGCCCTAAACTACAATGCTCACCTATATAAGAATTTGACATAATGTGTGTAAAATGCCAAATGACGGTATTCTTACCAATGATAGTATTCTCATCAATAACTGCCGAAGGATGATATCTATAAGGATAAGACTTCTCCATTATATTTTTTTTGTGAATATACTAAGAGTTTTTTCAAAATAACTAGAGACTATCCATGAACCTGTACGAAACTAAAAAAAACAATGTATTATATCTTGTTACACAATAAAATAGGTATTACTTACGTTACTAATAATAAACATAAATTATTGTCTGAATAAAACAAATATGACATATCAAGAAATTAAAAAAGCCATAGAAAGTTTAAAAACTATACATAATATACTTTCTAATAAAGAGAATAATAATTCTAGTACTTTAGAAAAAATCGATCAGGTACTTACTGAACTGAAAGAAATTACTAGCGACCACATAGAGGATAGCTTACAAAATGCTTTATCGAAAAGGGCTGGTGAACACAATGAAGCAGAAGAAAAGGTTCGAGAATGTTACAAGATAATCCTATCACACCTACAAGCTAATTGTCATATAACACAGATAGAGCTATTGGAAATGAAGATATATTTACAATCCTATTATCATAGTTTTTCCCCTTATCTAGATGAAGAAACTTTAAACAAACTAGATGATTTATGGGATGATACCATTATTTTCCAAAATGAAGAACTAATACCTGGACATATAGAATCAACTTATAAGTTGATCGAAAAAGTACAAATATTTATCGATAATTTATCCGAAGCTACAAAAGATATTAGCCTCCAAAACCCTAAATTAAAAGATGAAACCAATGAATTAAGGATAAAATTACAAGAGGCTATAAAAAAAACTAATACGAACATTGAGCTATACAACCTAACTCCAATGATACTAGACCTTGTGATTAGGCATAATAAAGGGAAAATAGATAGCTTATATCTAACACATACACATGATAACCGAAATCGAACAGGGATTAATAACGAAGAACACGATCTACAGACTAGTCTTTGTGTTGAATTTCTACTAAGAGAAAGGCTAGATTACCTGACCTATTCTTTAAGTAAGATGCTTACAGATAAGCTAAATGAAGAAGATGAAATAAATGAGCCTTTATTTAAGTTGGTAAAATCAAGATTACAACAAGTGATTAATAAAGTTGTCGAATGGCACACAATAAAGGAAAACATTTTAAAGTACCCTCCTAATGAAGTACCCATTGCAATAATCGAAGAATCGGTTGAGTGTATGAGAGAATGCTTAGGCATTTCCTATGATCAGGCTTTTGATGTACTCGGAAATCAAATAGAACATGATGGACGAAGACTCATTGATCTTGATTCTCCATCGATTCGAGAACATAAAGACAAACTTATAAGGGAAGAAAACTCTCTTAAAACATTAGAACAAGGCTTTCTAAGGGACATCAATCGCAGGAATCTTTTTACAGAAACGAACTCCGATAACGCTACCACCACAATCGAAATAGAAATAAAAAATATAAGTGTGTTAGGTAGAAAACTAATTGATGAAAGCTCGTATAGTAGAGTTCGCTACGAATCTTTAGTACGTAAAGTAGCTGAGGATGCCAAAAGAACTCCAAAAAATGAAACTGAACAGAAAACATTTGATGAAAGAAAAAAGACTTTACGTGAATTGAAATACAAAAAGATACAACATGAAACCATTCGAGCATTAGTTGAAGATACTTTAGTTGAGTTAAATAAAATTTATAGGATTGCAGAAGCTTCAAACTGGACAGAGCTTCAAAAGTATGAAGTTTTTAAGCCTCTTATTAGCAATGCTTACCTTAATATGGTAGAAGGATTCCGTTGTTTATACCCTAAAGAATTACAAAATACCACTTCTTCAGAAATCTTAAATAAAATGGCTAATGGTTTAGACCCTGTGACCCATACAGAAATAGATAATATATCACAGAACACCTCTATCTTTAGAACAATTATTACTTTGAGTGAAATACATGAAGTTATTGATAATGATCCTAATATCACTCCTAGTCAAATTCAACAACACCTAAGAAAATATCTTCCTGATTCTATGAAAGAAAAATATCCTGGGAGAGAGATACCTTTAAATAATCAAGCAATAACATATCTACGATCATTGAATACTAGGATGTTTAATGATCAATATTTAACCGATGCTTTAAGAAAACTAATAAGAATAAAGGAACAATCAGGTTTAGCATTAAGATTTGCTACTATAATGAATCATTTAAGAAAATCGATAAAAGGAAGACATCAAGCTAATTCCGCAGAACAGAAAACTACTTCCACTATAGAGGATAGAAAAAGAGGTGCTAAAGGAGCAGAGCGAAGTGAGGAACCACCTAGGATAAGTTCTAGGACTCCTTCTCCCTATAGAGGCAGGAAAATGGGAGGGCTATAGATTCTATTAAATCTATACTACGAAATGTATCAATAAAAAATAAAGGGGTTGGGCTTTATAGCCTTACCCTTTTTGTTAAAGAATGTCAAGAATTTAGAGCTTAGTAAACCTCTCCTCTCTTTAAAGGAAAATATCTATATAAGAATCTCATTTTCAAATATACCTGTCTTACCTTATCTAGTGACAGTAGTTTTAGAAAATTAACATTAATAGTATCCCTTTGCGAATTCTGCTCTTCATATGTTGTACGGTAAACTTCACTAAAAATATGCTCTACGTCTAATTCTAAAGATTCAGAAGCATCACATATTGCTAAAAAATGAGATGATGTCATTTTACAAGTACTATTCATAGATAGCTCTCCATCTATTTCCTGAAACTCTCTTATAACATTAAGGATCATCAATCTAGATAAAAATAAAATTTCATCAGTATTAACGATATTCTTCAAGTTCATCTTTTTCGCAGTCGAGCTCCCTGCATTTATTAAAATATTTCTAGCTTCATTGTAATTAAGGTAAGTATGTTTTATTTCCATAAATTTTAATTAGATATTTTTTATTTTAAAGGTTATAGTTATACAATAGCGTCTTGTAAAAGAGATTATGGCAAATTCATACTATTGATCTTAATATCTCAATAAATTTTCATCACCAGATTGAAACGATAATGCTTAGGTTATTAAATTATATATGTAGGATATATCTGTTATCTAAAAGAATTACTTATAATTCTGATCTATAATAAAAAAGTCTTCTTTATAAGAGGTTCTTCATCATAGTTCACATTACATTTTTTCAACCCCCACTCCATAAAGATGCTAAAAAAAAAGATATTAAGCACATAAATGATATTAAACGTATTGTTTTTACTGATAAACACACCTAAAACACAACATAAAGACACATTAACACCTTTTACCGATCACAATTACTTAATAATTGGGTAAGACTTTATAAATGTCTTTTTATAACGATCACTAATTGAAACTGTTACACCACACTCAAGATAAACTAGATTCGTATAAGTATCTATCTTTACCACCTTATCTAAGTTTATTAAGTATTTTCGATGTACTTGTTGAAATTTCTGAGAATCCATCAATTCCTTTACTTTATACAAAGGCTTTTTAATCAAAAACTTAGCATCACTAGTATGTAAAGTACTATAGTTTTCCTCTACTTCAATGTAATTCACCATTGACTTAGAAACCTTATGTATATGATTTCCTTTACGGATAAGTAAATCATTTTCATAGTTGGAAGGCTTCTGATTTCCTTCTACCTTTTGACCTATACTAAAACTAAAAAGTTGTAAATTGTACAGTACTTCATTAATCCTACTATGATTTACGCAAAAGTAAAAGTAAGGATTCGTAGACATAGCTCTTTTAAAATCTATTTCAGAGTGAGAAATACTTATATATATAATTGGGAGTTCTTTATATGCCTTTTGTATATATTCTCCTATTTCCAAGGAGTAATCACGTTCGTGTCCTTCTAAATTAAGAATTGCAAAATAGTACATATTTTGACCAAGCTGTTTTATAGCTTCTTCTAAACTTTGAACCTCAGACAAGAAATACTGTTCCGACAACAAGTTAAAAAGCTCTCCTTTCTGAGAGTCACATGTACTATAATACAATATTGGTAATAAAGGCATCTATTATCTTTTTTGATAAAATACAAATAAAAACCTATACTACATATTGTTTTTTAACAAAATACTTACAGAATTACCTCCAAAACCTACTGAATTCACAATAATATTATTTATTTTATTTGGTTTAATTTGTCCCTTTATAAATGGTACAGAAATAACTTCTTGATGTTCTAATAAAAGTATAGCCATTTCTAAACTTAATGCACCACTAGCTCCAAAACTATGTCCTATTTTCCATTTATTTCCAGTAAGAAAAGGGATCTGTTCTCCAAATACAGCCTTTATCGCGTTATATTCTGAAAGATCTCCTTTTATCGTTCCTGGTGAATGCATGATAATTACATCTACCTCTTCTAAAGGAAGTTTACCTATTGCCATACGCATCGACTTCTGAAAGCAATCTGCATTCGTCGAAATAGAGATATTGTGTTTTAATAACTCTGTAGCATACCCAACACCTGTTATAAGTGCTTTAGCATTAGGAACTACTCCTCCTTCCAAACAAAACACGGCGGCTCCTTCCCCCAAAAACATCTGATTCTTCTGTTTAGTATAATCCAACGTACGACAAGGGAAAAACGCTTCACACTCTTGAGTGTAAATTTTTAACGCACGCATTTGTGCTATTGTAAATGATGTTAATGGTGCTTCACTACCTCCAACCATAAATTTATCAGTCATTTCAGACTGTATCCAAGCTACTCCATTAAGTATAGAATGTAGTGCTGTGGAACAAGTAATTGAGTGACTAATTTCAGGACCTTCGCATAATAAGTCATTAGCAACCCAAGATGAAATATTACCCAAAGTTGTTGTAGGAGAACAAAGTGTAGCTACTCGTGTCTTATCGAGATATTCAGCATGATATTTTTCAAAAAGTTCAGTGGCACCACGAGAACTTCCTATATTAACACCAAAGTGACCACCTTTACTCCATTTAGCTTCAGCCATAGCTTTTCGGGCAGCAAATACCGACATAAGTACAGTTTTATCAACATCTTTATAATGAGAAGTATCTTTACTTAATTCCTTAAGCAGCTCTTCTTCATTACACTGTAAATCAGCGACTACTGTTCTTTTTTGGTCTATACTTTTAACTGATACATAAGGAGTATCTTTTTGATAAGCTTTCCAGATAGCTTCTTGATCACTACCTAATGGAGAAATACTCCCAATACCTGTTATTGAAATAGTTTTTTTCATGACTGTGTGGAGTTAAAATTTTTCTAAAGCAAGTTCAATAGCACTATATATTTTTTTCAATTGCAGTGGTGTAATTATGTATGGAGGTAAACAATAAATCGTATTACCTAAGGGTCTAAGGTACACCCCTTGTTCCATAAAAAAGTTATACAGTTCATTACGTTTGTTTCCATAACGCTCCATACTATTATCGAGCTCAAAGGCTAAGATCACTCCTTTAACCCGTGCATTTTTCACCTTTGGATGTTTCGAAATTTCTTTCGCGAAATTTAGATGAGCACTATTAATTTGTTCCTTATTTTGCTGTATCTCTTTAGAAGTTAGAAGATCGATTGCAGCACTAGCAACCGAACAGGCAATCGAGTTTGCAGTATATGTATGGGCATGAAAAAGTCCCGTACTAACATCATTACTTAAGAAAGCTTCGTAAATAAATTGAGTACAACTTGTTACCGCCATAGGAACAAAGCCAGCAGTAAGTGCCTTACTCATACAAATTACATCAGGTTTTACATGTAACTGATCCGAAGCAAAATGAGTACCTGTTTTTCCAAAACCAGTCATTACTTCATCGGCAACAGTAATAATTTGATGTTCTTTACAAATAGCTAATAAAAGATCTAGATGCTCAACTTTGTACATTTTCATACCTGCAGCCCCTTGCACTAAAGGCTCAAAAATAAAACCAGCAATATTGTAGTTGCTTATAAGCTCTTTAAGGTGCTGTATAACAAAGGTGATATTATCATCGTTAGGTACAGGAATTCGAATGACTTCAATAAAATGTTTTTCAAAAGGGCCATTATATACGGATAACCCCGAAGCCGACATTGCTCCAAAAGTATCACCATGGAAGGCGTCTTCAAAAGCTAAAATTACGTGACGTTCAGAACCTCTGTTAAAGTGATATTGCAATGCCATTTTTATCCCTATCTCAGTAGCTGTAGAACCATTATCAGAGAAAAAAAGTTTTGCTTGGTTATTTGGAAGTATACTTATCAATTTTTCAGAAAGCCGCACTGCAGGTTCATGCGTAAAACCACTAAAAATAATTTGATCTAATTGTTCCATCTGCTTTTGAGCAGCTGTAAGAATATACGGGTTACAGTGTCCGTATACAGCAGTGTACCACGACGAGATACCATCTATGTAACTATTTCCTTTAGCGTCAAACAATAAAGCTTCTTTTGCTTTATTAATAAGTAAAGCAGGAGGAGCTGTTTGATGCTGTGTCAGTGGATGCCAAATATATTTTTGATCTTTCTCTTCTAAATTCATTTACCAATTTATTAGGTTAGATTTAATAGCATTAGCATATTTCAAAACCATACTCTTATCGATGTTTTCTTCCTGATTTATACGACCTAAGATAGGAAGTTGTGTCATTTTTTCGATAATATCCTCAGTAGTAGGATGCTCATCTCCATTAAAAAGAATCGAAACATTGTCTATACCTCTAGACTTCAATAACTCAGCACTTAGCAAAGTATGATTAATACTTCCTAAATAATGACGTGACACTAGGATTACTTTATCTTCAGGTTTAATCAAATCTATAATAGTTTCAGTGTCATTTATAGGTACGAGTAGTCCTCCTGCTCCTTCTACTACTAGATTTTCATTTTCTGAAATAGGTGCTTTTATGTCTTTTATCGAGATCAAGACATTATCAATTACAGCCGCAGCATGCGGACTCATAGGAGTATTTAAAGCAAATGCATTCTTATGAAAAGTAGTTTTGGTATTTGAAATATAGTTCTGCACCTTATGTGTATCAGAATAGTCTAAATCACCTGCTTGTATAGGTTTCCAGTAATCCGCCTGTAAAGCTTCTGTGATAATAGCTGCTACTACAGTTTTTCCTACTTCTGTACCTATTCCTGTAATGAAATAACGTTGCATAATTTCCCTATTTTTTGAGCAAATGTACTAAGCCTATTTATTTTATCAGATATTTATTACCGTTGAATTTGTTCCTTATTTTTTAAAGCAATAGAAAATGCAGCAAGCCTTACTATAAAAATGAAGAATGCTTGCTGAATAGCTTTTCAGTTGGTATCACTTTATAAAAAAAGAGATTTCACAAATTAATTTAATGAAATCTCTTTTACAAAGCACACAATATCTTGGGATTATGTACTTCAATATTAGTTGAATTAGAAGGCTACTACTTATTGTGCTCTTCTAGATCTTGCTAATAAAGTATTTTGTAATAACATTGCTATAGTCATTGGCCCAACACCACCAGGTACAGGTGTAATAAATGAAGCTTTTTTAGACACCTCATCAAAATCAACATCACCTACAATTTTATAGCCTTTTGGAGCACTATCATCCTGTACACGTGTTATTCCTACGTCAATAACTACAACACCATCTTTGACCATATCACCTTTCAAGAAATTAGGCACCCCTAAAGCAGATATTACAATATCAGCTGATTTCGTAAGTTCTTCTAAGTTCTTAGTACGAGAATGTGTAAGCGTTACTGTCGAATCAATTCCCTTTTGACTCATTAGTATACTTATTGGACGTCCTACAATATGGCTTCTTCCAATTACTACAGTATGCTTTCCACTAGTTTCTACTTCATATCTTTTAAGAAGTTCCATGATACCGAAAGGTGTAGCCGGTATAAAGCTAGGTAATTCCAAAGCCATACGCCCAAAGTTAGTTGGGTGGAAACCATCTACATCTTTATCAGGGTGTACTGCTAATAATATTTTCTCTTCGTTAATGTGTTTTGGCAATGGTAACTGCACTATGAATCCGTCTATATTGTCATCATTGTTTAGTTCGTCTATTTTTGCCAATAGATCTTCTTCTGTAATATCCTCAGGAAGTTTAACTAAAGTAGAGTCAAACCCAATACGTTCACATGATTTTACTTTACTATTCACATAAGTCAAACTAGCACCATTTTCACCAACAAGTACTGCCGCCAGGTGAGGTACTTTTTCACCTTTATTTTTCATTGCAGTTACCTGTTCTGCAATTTCATTTTTGATGTCGTTACTAACTTTTTTTCCGTCTAATATTTTCATACCTACTCTTTACTTCTCGATTATTTCGTGTGGACTGATTTAGATTAATTATCTAAAATTTTTCATCATTTGCATAAGCTGCTTACCTCCTCCGCTCTGCATCATCTTCATCATTTTACCCATTTGGTTAAACTGTTTTAGCAATTGATTAACCTCTTGTATAGATCTACCTGAACCTTTGGCAATACGCTTTTTACGACTAGCATTAATAATTCTAGGAGTAGCTCTTTCGCTAGGGGTCATAGATTTGATAATAGCCTCAATATGTTTAAAAGCGTCATTATCAATATCCACATCTTTTATCATTTTCCCCATACCAGGAATCATCCCCATAAGGTCTTTGATGTTTCCCATTTTTTTAATTTGCTCAATTTGACTTAAGAAATCATCAAACCCAAATTTATCTTTAGCGATTTTCTTTTGAAGTTTACGAGCTTCCTCCTCATCGTATTGCTCCTGGGCACGTTCTACTAAGGAGATAACGTCTCCCATTCCTAGTATACGATCTGCCATACGTGACGGGTAGAATATATCTATAGCTTCCATTTTTTCACCAGTACCAATAAACTTGATAGGTTTATTAACTACAGATTTAATAGAAAGCGCTGCACCACCACGAGTGTCTCCATCTAACTTAGTAAGAATTACCCCGTCAAAATTAAGGACATCATTAAAGGCTTTTGCCGTATTCACAGCATCTTGCCCTGTCATTGAGTCTACTACAAATAGGGTTTCTTGTGGTTGTATCGCCTTATGGATGTTTGATATTTCATCCATCATTTCTTGATCTACGGCTAAACGTCCTGCTGTATCTATAATAACTACATTATGACCATTCTGTTTAGCATGAGCAATACCTGCTTGTGCGATAGCTACAGGATCACTATTGTCTTTGTCACTATATACCTCTACGTTTATTTGTTCTCCTACTACGTGTAACTGATCAATTGCTGCTGGACGGTATACATCACAAGCTACTAATAAAGGTTTCTTTGTTTTCTTATTCTTAAGAAATTGTGCCAATTTACCCGAAAAAGTGGTTTTACCAGATCCCTGTAAACCTGACATCAGAATAATTGATGGACTCGCAGATAAGTTGATACCTTCGGTATCACCTCCCATAAGTTCCGTTAGCTCATCTTTAACTAACTTAACCATTAATTGTCCTGGTTTTAGGCTAGTAAGTACATCTTGTCCAAGGGCTTTTTCCTTCACACGTTTAGTGAACTCTTTAGCAATCTTGAAATTTACATCAGCATCAACCAATGCACGTCTTACTTCTTTTAGCGTTTCCGCTACGTTAACCTCTGTTATTTGACCATGACCTTTAAGTACATGTAAGGCTTTATCTAGCTTATCACTTAAATTATCAAACATTCTATTCTAAATTTTGTATTACAAATTTACAGATTTTCATACACTTTTATAATAAACTTTGATCTTCTTTAGGGCAAACGCATGAAAAAAATGTTTAGCTTTCGAGCATGAATATCCAAACATATTTTTCATCAGTCGAAGACTTTCGTGTAAAGAATAAATGCCTTCATTAAATTATCAGATATTTTGTTAATAGGTTTGTTTACCTATTTAAGTAATGGTGAAGATTATGAAGATATCGTATTTGTGTTGGTCAGAAAAAAGTAATGAAATTAGTGCCATTCCTGAACTAATTAACGATATAGTTATTACCGATGCTGTTGTAAGTATAGATGCAATAGGTTGTCAAAAAGAAATAGCCTCTCAGATAATTGATGAACAAGGACATTATTTACTTTCTGTTAAGTCCAATCAAAATGCTTTACTCGAAGACATTGTATGTAGTTTTAAAGCTAACTTACCTATCAGCACTACAGAACAATGGGAATATGAAAGAGGTCGTTTTGAAAATAGACGATGTAGCATTTTGAATGCTAGAGAGGTTTTGTTAGATGAAAATATAGAACCATGGAAAGGAATAAAAACTCTAATTAAGGTAGAAGCAACCAGAACAACTAACGACAAAGAAACTACGCAAATTAGGTATTACATTAGTAGTAAAGCACAAATGGATGCTTCTTATTTCAATACTTTAGTCAGAGGGCATTGGGGGATTGAAAACCATTTACATTGGCATTTGGATATCACTTTCAATGAAGATGCATGCAGGGCTAGAACTGGATATGCTCCTGAAAATTTATCAACAATGAGAACGTTCGCTTTACAAATAATTAAAAATCAAAATGATAAGCTAAGCCTAAAAAAGAGGAGAGTTAAAGCTGCATACGATATTGAGTATCTAAAAAAGCTAATAGAATAATTTCGTGCGTTTGCCCTAGATCTTCTTAAAGGAAAAACACTTTGAAAATAATATTCAATAAAGAAGGTTACCACATTCATTTAATACCCCTCCCCCAAAAAACGAACTATAACCAAAAGTAAAAAGAGTAAATTTGGTATTATATATTACCGATCAAAATAGAACATCATATTTTATCGGTGATTGACTTTGAAAAGTATTTTAAATATAAGTATATTAATAATCACTTAATATTGATATTATTATGATTGGGGAAAATCACACAGAAGAATGTATATTCAACAGCTTGGGATCCAAGTTTGAAGCAAAAAGCTTAAATATTGAAGAAGATATCTTAAATCATTTAGAAACAAAAGGAATTCTAAGATCAGATATTCGCCTAAAAGACAGCATTGTAAAGATTAAAAATGAATCTAAAGGAAACCGTATCAGTAAAGAAAATTTCATTAATCTAATTACCGAAAATAGTTTCTTACAACGTAGTTTAGCTGGAGATTTGGTGATTCCTGATTGGAAAAACTTCAAAGAATCTATTATAAATCTTTACAAAAAAACCTTAGACAATACAAAAGGCGAATTAGCTGATTATATACCTCAATTAGCACGTATTGATCCTGAAATCTATAACATATCGGTATGTACTGTAGATGGGCAACAGTTTTCATATGGAAATGCGATAAATGAAAAATTCTGTGTACAATCAACAACTAAACCTATTAATTATTGCATTGCCAGCGATAATTTAGGGGAGGAAGTAGTACATAATCACGTGGGGAGAGAACCGAGTGGACGATCATTTAATGAAATGGCACTTAATCAAGATGGTTTACCTCACAATCCAATGATCAACTCTGGTGCAATTATGTGTGCATCACTTATAGAAAATAAAAGAAATATTGCTGATCGATTTGACTGTATAATGGATACATGGACGACCCTAACAGGCGGAAATCGTCCTCAGTTTAATAACTCAGTATACCTATCAGAACGACAGACAGCTGATCGTAATTTTGCTCTTGCATATTTTATGAAAGAAAATAATGCCTTTCCAGAGAACACTAATATTATTGAGACACTAGAGCTATACTTCCAATGTTGCTCAATTGAATTAACCTCTAAGGATATGGCAATAGTAGCTTCAACTTTAGCCAATGGAGGACGTAACCCATTAACCAACAAAAAAGTGTTTTCTTCGCAAACGACAAAAAATTGCCTTTCATTAATGAATTCTTGTGGAATGTATGATTTTTCGGGAGAATTTTCTTTTAAAATTGGGTTACCCGCAAAGTCAGGTGTTTCAGGAGCCATATTCTTAGTCATTCCTAATGTGATGGGAATTTGTATTTGGTCCCCTAAGTTAGATAAGCACGGTAATAGTGTTAGGGGGGTTGAATTCTGTAAGGAGTTTAGTAAGATATACAACTTTCATAGTTTTGATAGTTTAATTTTTAGCAACTCCAAAAGTGATCCTCGAAAAACGAAGTTCGAATCAAAATTCCACAATACTGTGAACCTAATTTGGGCTGCCAGCAAAGGCGATCTTAACGAAATTAAATACTTAGAATCAAGAGGTGTTTCTTTAAATGAAGCTGACTATGATGGCCGTACAGCTTTACATCTTGCCGCTGCAGAAGGGCATTTTGAAACGGTACAATATCTACTAAACAAACATGCAAAAACTGACTGTATTGACCGCTTTGGTACCACACCACTTCAGGAAGCTGAAAAAGGAGGGTTTCAGAAAATTATCAACCTATTCAAATCAAAATAGAAGCTTTAATCCAAAATCTATTCTTAACCAAATAACAATCGAATGTATTAATGCCTAAAAAATAGGATAATAAAACCTATTCAACTAAGTATTTTATATTTTAGCAGTAATTTATAATGCAAACTCATGCTGTACCTTGAACAAATAGGGGCTTATTTTCTTATGATACGTACTGTTTTTAGTCGTATGACTAAACGACGTGTCCTTAGGAAACTTATCATAAAAGAAATAGAAGACTTAGTCATCAATTCGCTGGGAATAGTTTCGTTTATTTCTATTTTTATTGGAGGTGTTGTTTCTATACAAACTGCACTTAACCTCACAGACCCACTGATTCCGAAAGAACTCATTGGTTTTGCTACACGACAATCTGTAATTTTAGAGTTCTCCCCTACATTTATCTCTGTTATCATGGCTGGTAAAATGGGATCCTTTATCACTTCGAGTATTGGAACAATGCGAGTAACTGAACAAATAGATGCTTTAGAAGTAATGGGAATTAACGCTCTTAACTACCTTGTATTTCCTAAAATAATAGCTTTATTACTTTATCCTTTTATTATTATAATTTCTATGTTCCTAGGAATTTTTGGAGGCTATATTGCAGGCGTATATGGAGGTTTTGTAACAGGTGATGAATACGTTAGAGGTTTAACCGATAGTTTTATCCCTTTTCATTTAGCCTACTCTTTCCTGAAAACTTTCATTTTCTCATTTATACTGGCTACCATACCTTCCTTTCATGGTTTCTATATGAAAGGAGGAGCACTAGAAGTGGGGAAAGCTAGCACTACTTCTTTTGTATGGACTACTGTAGTTATCGTAGTAGTCAATTACTTCATCACTCAATTACTTCTTAGTTAGTTATGATAAAAGTTAATAATCTTAGGAAAGGCTTCAATGATAATGAAATTCTAAAAGGAATTTCTACAGAATTTGAACGTGGTAAAACGAATCTTATAATCGGGACTAGCGGTAGTGGAAAAACAGTATTTCTGAAATGCCTATTAGGACTCTACCAGCCCGACAAAGGAAATATACTTCATAATAATAAAGACTACAGTCAGGTAGATAGTGAGGAGCGTAGAGACTTACGACAAAAAATGGGAATGGTATTCCAAGGTAGTGCTTTGTTTGATTCTATGACTGTGTTCGAAAATGTTATGTTTCCCTTAGAAATGTTTTCTAGTCAGGTTAAATCTGAAATGCATGACCGTGTAAATAGCATCCTGAAAAGGGTAAACCTCGAAAAAGCCCACCACAAGCTCCCCTCTCAAATTAGTGGAGGAATGCAAAAACGTGTAGCAATTGCTAGGGCAATTGTAACTAACCCTGAGTTTCTCTTTTGTGACGAACCTAATTCTGGACTAGACCCAAAGACATCAATTGTTATCGACAATCTTCTACAAGAACTTACTGAAGAATTTAACATCACTACTGTTATTAATACTCATGATATGAACTCTGTTATGGAAATTGGAGAGAAAATTGTTTTTCTGAAAGAAGGTTTACTTAGATGGGAAGGGAACAAAAGTGAAATTTTCCAGACTGACAATAAGGATGTAACAGACTTTGTATACTCCTCAAATCTATTTAAAAAAGTAAGAGAAGCACAATTAAAAAATTTATAATACCACCTGCATTATACAGTAATTATAAGCCATTAAACTTATTTCGTTACAAAACTATTCAGAGCTTGTTTAACTAAAAAGGATTGATGTAATTTTAGGTAAAAAAGCTGGGTTTTTTAAACTTTGTAGTTGGAATAAAACAATGTTTATGGAATCTAGTCAAACTAAACTCACTACCCAGCAATGG
>CAYYNF010000005.1:29456-33078 GCA_964472695.1 uncultured Flavobacteriaceae bacterium | reverse complement strand
TCAAGTGTATGTTACTCAAATATAGAAAAATGCCGAAAATCGTCGGGTAGAGTAGAAAATTATGATGACGCATATAAGTCGTTTCTTTTTCCTTTCTAGTGTGAAAGAAAAAAATAATTTAATTGTAAATAACACGAGTCTTTATAGCGGCTCTTATAGTCGTTAATTTGTTTTTTTAACTTTTAGTTAAGCTTTAAATTCTTTAAAGTGATAATTATTGACGTTTATTGGTTTCGTTTCTGTCGCAATTTGGTTATATTTAGGAGTAGAGAATTCTTCACCCCAGCTCTTTTCTATGATTTATTAACTGAATTGTCAAAGTAATGTTTCGTTTGTTGGTATTTGTATATTTAGGAATTGTATTGTCGGGATATGCTCAAAGCATTTCCAGACCAACATTTCCCTTTACAAATGCTTGTGCGAGTGATACTTTTAATACTTATACAGTAACAGCTAGTTTTTCCTCAGGTTCATTCTCTAATGAGAATATTTTTACCTTACAGTTATCCAATGAGTATGGGTCTTTTTTGGGAGAAGTTACTGACATTGATACAGCTATTACAGATTTAACTACTTCTCAGATAATATTCAATGATTTTTCGTTCCCCATTACTGTAAAAGGAGATAATTATCGTTTGCGTATTGTCGCCTCTGAAGGAGGAATTACTAGTACAAGCTCTAATAGCTTTGCGGCGTATTATCATGAAGATATACGCTATGAACTTAATCCTAGATGCCTTAGTGGTAGTGGTACTTTCGTAGCAACACCCAGTGATCTTGATAGCTATTTATGGTATAAGGATGGTGTGCTGATTGAAGGTGAAATAGGTAATACGCTACAAGTAGACACTCTAGGGGAGTATTATTTTAAAACAGATTTAGGAGATTGTAATAATATCCCTGGAGCTCCAAAATCTAATTTGTCTTATGTAGTAACACAGTCTCTAGACCCTATAGAAATTATAGGTGAGGATACTTACAATGTTTGTAGTGAAGAAACAATATTACTTACTAGTTCTGAAATCAATAATACATGGTTCTATAAATGGTATAAGGACGGGGTACGATTATTCGACATTGTAGGTTCTAATTTTACAGTTTCAGGGAGTACCACCTCGAGTCTTAGTATATCAGGTATTGATATGGAGGGAGAATATCGATTAGAGGTTGCGGTAAGTATACTCGATAACTGTTCTAGACAATCTCAAGAGGTAGGTGTTTATTTACTTAATCCTAGTATTCAGATTACCTCAGAAGAGACATTACTACTTCTGCCTCCTGGTATTGATAAACAAATAACAGCAGAGGTGCTAAGAGGTGATGACCCTGAAATTACTTGGTATAGAGATGGTGTACAGGTTCAAAAGTCTTCCAATACAGATTTATTGGTTACACAAGAAGGGTTATATACAGTTAGTATAACAGATGCTACGACAGGGTGTAATACAGATACTATAGTATTTGCAAATCAACAGGTCAATGCCATTCAGGCAGATGATATTAGTATTACGATTGATTACGCAACTACAACTTATTCTGATTGTTCTTTAGGAGAAGTGACCTTAAAAATAGATAATATTACTGCTATAGTTGATGAGCAGGAATATCTATTTGAAACAGATCAGCTTACTGATATTAGTATTTTCTGGTTACGAGATGGTGAGATTGCTTTTAAGGATAGTAATGAATATACTATAGATACTGCCTCTGAAAATGGCACTTATACAGCGGTATTGGTTATAGGAGATCAAGAATATATTTCGAATGAATTGCCTGTAATATTGTCTGTGGATTCTTTCCAAATTCATCAAAGTAATGATAATCTCGTAAATGAGGATAGTCTGACTCTTTCTTTGGGACTTGTTGATACTGAAAATTATATATTCCAATGGGTGAGAAATAACGTAGATATAATTACTGGTGCGACTAATGAAAGTTATGAAGTTACTGAGGTAGGTTTGTATAGTGTGGAGGTAACTTCTGTAGATTGTATTCCTGTTGTGGGAGAAGAGGAAGCAACTAAACTTATAGGACCTTTAGCTATTGATGATGGGGTATCTGAAATACCTAATATTATAACCCCTAATGATGATGGAATTAATGATCATTGGGTTCTTCCTGAAAAGTTTACAGAAAAGACCGAGTATAGTGTGAATATATTTACTCCTGAAGGAAAACTAGATTTTTCAGCAAATAACTATGATGGAGAATGGCCCGTAAATTCAGAAACTAAGGCCAGTAAGTCCTTATACTATTATGTCATTAATAAGGAAGGTATTCTCGTTGAAAAAGGTTCAATAACAGTTATTAGATAGTATGTTTATGGTGAAAATGATATGTCTTTTTTTTTGCTTCATGGGATTAGGGAACTCTCTTTTATATGGGCAAACACAGAGTATACAGCAAATACCTGTACAGACATATCACACGTATAATAAGTACAATTCTTTTCTTTTGAATCCAACATATTCTTATGACAAACGTGTTGCTAATTCGAGGAATAAAAATGGTTATATAGCTGCTTTTGGTCGTATTGAGAAAGTTAGTTTTGATAATGCCCCTTCTAACTATCAAATATCATACTCTAAATTGCCAGATGAGAGGATGGCTTTTTCGGCTGTTTTATCTCAGTACAGAGTAGGGGTAATTTCTCATTCGGGTTTACTCGCTAACTATACTTACAATGTAGAGTATAGTCGATATATTGATATTGCCCTTGGTGCTAATTTAAGGTATCAGCGTTCTACATTAGCATCTGGTATCTCTTCCCAAGTTGCTATAGGTTTAGACCCTGCTTTAGTGGGTTTTACTGGTAATTCTTTAATCCAGATTTCTCCTGGAGCGAACTTACGTTATAAAGACTTTAGTTTTGGAATTACAGCACATAACGTGGTGAATCTTTTTCTGGATGAGTCTTCTTCTTTGTATGGTAATACTGTCTTTGCATTCCAGACAGTGTACACACGTCCTTTTTCGAGGAGGTCACCTAATACTTTTAGAGGGATATTGTTCTTAGAACAAGAGTCTGGGCAGGATATAACTATTGGATTAAATACTATGCTATCTAATAGTAAGTATGGTTTTTTTCATTTTGGATATCATACATTATATGGACCATCTTTGGGGTTTGGGCTAAATGTAACTCCAGTTGCAAACATAGGGTATACAATAGAGAATTCATTTTCATCTGCTGGTTTTGGAGTAACTCATGAGGTAGTACTGGCGTATAATTTTGTGAAGCATAAACGTAAACGAAAAGTGCGTACCCCAAAAGTAAAAGAACAGAAGTTGCCTGAGCGTAGAGAGCTTTCTGAGGCTGAGAAGCTAGTTGCTCTAGAGCAATCTAGACAGGCAAATAAAATTAATCGTATAAATCGTCAGAATTCTAGTCCCAATGATACTGAATTATTAACACGTTTTGATAGTCAGATTGTAAATGGAAAATTTCAAGAGGCACAAGAAACGCTTTTGTTGATACAGAAAAGTCAATTTATAAAACAAGTGGATAAAATACGTTCAGCGTCGCGATTAGAAAGAATAATAAATTCACAAGAGATAGCATCTAGCTCACAGGAATTGGTATCAGATATAGAAGATTTATTGGCGTCGGGTAATTTGGTTG
>CAYYNF010000005.1:0-29356 GCA_964472695.1 uncultured Flavobacteriaceae bacterium | reverse complement strand
TATCTGAAAAGAATTCATTATTAAAGCGTATTTCAGAATTAGAAGCTTCAGAAGTTTCTTCACAGGAATTGGTATCAGATATAGAAGATTTATTGGCGTCGGGTAATTTGGTTGAGTTGCGTAAGCGATCAAGTTTGTTACGTTCTAATACCCGTATTCCATTATCTGAAAAGAATTCATTATTAAAGCGTATTTCAGAATTAGAAGCTTCAGAAGTCGCTTCACAGGAATTGGTGTCAGATATAGAAGAGTTCATACGTAATGAGAATTTAGTAGAATTACGTAAGCGTTTACCTTTACTAAAATTATCATCATCAATACCTGAAGAAACTAAGGAAGCCTTATTGTTGAGTATCTCAAAATTAGAAAGAGATCAAAAGGAGTCTGATGCATTGGTAGAAAAAGTGCTCAAATTACTCGAAGAAAATAATTTAGAAGAACTTCAAAAACGATCATCTTTAGTGAGGTCAAGTAATTTTATACCTATAGAAATGAAGAAGTCCTTATTGGTGCGTATCGAGAATTTACAAGGACAGAGAGAATCTTCAAAAGTTTTATTGAAGGAAGTAGAGACTTTAGATGAGGAGACTCCTTCGAGTATTGTTTTAGAAAAAATAGCTGAAATAGAGGGTAATGTATTTTTATCTGATGAGGATAGAACGCGTGTTGTATCAAACTTACAACGTATTTTAACTAAACAGAAAGTAAAATTAGCGAATGAAGGTAAAAAAGCTGAAATACAGGAGAAGGTAAATCAGATTATTGCCAATAATAGTATTATCGAAGCAAAAGAGCAAATAGTACGTATTAAGAATAACAGTTTATTTGAGCAGGAAGAAAAGGACTTGATGATTAGTAGACTTTCTAGAGTAATCGATAGTAAAGTTGAAGCCGATAAGGATATTAAATCAGATAAGGAATCGACATCAAATCCTAAAAATTCTAATCATCAGGAAAAGCAGAATTCATCTGAATCTATAGCTAAAAGAAAGGCAACTATCAAAAGAAGTTTAGAAAAAGATACGTTAAATACAGCTGGTCAGAATAAAGTGATTCGTTCTCAACTTAAAAAGACAGTAAAAACAATAGATGAGGGAGCAGCAGAAACCAAAGTTCAAAAATTAAGAAAAAGTGAATTAAAGCGTATCTTAAATTAATGGGTATTATTATAATATTTTAAGGTAGATAGTGTCGGTAAGTCGTTAATTGTATCAAAAATAACTTAATAAAACACCTTAATCTAAAAAAAAAAAGCTAAATTATATAATCGAATTTAATGTAGTCTAATGCTACTTGAACTCTCATTTATCGTGTAAATAAGCTAATTCTTTCTTGTAGAAAAAAGAAATGACTTAGCATACAACAGCATAACTTTATCTGAGATCACAAATAGATGGTAGTTAGATTCGATAAAAAACTTAAACAATACAGAAAATACAGACCCCCTATGAATTGCTTCACAAGAACATCTCTCTTGCTATGCACCATTTTGTGCATATTTACAGGATTATTAAGTGTTCATGCACAAGAAGTTATTCCTTTTCAGAAAGTATATCCATCAGCATCAGATCCTACTATTGTTCGAGGTGATATGCGAATTATAGGAAATTCTATTTTAGGAGTTCAGGGACAGGCGAGGAATACAGATCCTGTTCTCCAGCCAAATGAACCATATAATGGAACTTACTGGAATAATGGTGTGCCTAGAGCTTATATTGATATCGATAGTGATCCGTCATTTAATGGAATATTTGATGCTAGTTTACCCACCATAGAGCGTAATTATTCAGGGACTGTGAACACTTTTGGTTCACCACAGTCACCTACGGCATTTGATACAGGTACGTTTAGTTCTAGTGCGGCAGAACTCCATATTAATAATCCAGCTAATACTTCAGGTAGTAATTGTTCTAATGTATCAAGAGCCTTTTTGTATTGGGGTGCAATTTACCCTGATGAGTCGATAAATGATAATGATACTAATTTTACTACTTTAGAAAGACCTGACTGTAATGGTTGTGAGTTTTTTACGGATATAAAAATCTTACCTCCAGGAGCTTCTTCATACTATGATATTAAGTTTGCTAATTCAGGTCTCGATCAAAACTCTTTAAAGTCGGAAGTAATTCTTGATGGTAGTGTTGGGAGACCTCACTCCTATGCTCCTTCAGGGGCTATTATTAGAGATGTTCCTTACGCTTGTGTGGCAGATGTAACGCCTCTATTTGAATATTTACGAAATACAGGACAAGATGTAGAAGGAGCATGGACAGTGGCAAATGTGCGTGCAACTACGGGAATTAAAGAAACTGGATCAGGAGGAGGTTGGTCATTAGTAGTAATCTATGAAGATCCTTATCAGATGTCTCAAAAAAGTATATCTCTTTTTGAGGGGTATGCCTTTATTAATACACATGATCCAGCTGTAGCTGATGGAATTGAATTTAATATTAATGGTTTTCAAACGATACCTACAGGACCCGTAAACGTAGATGTAGCCACAATATCTTTAGAAGGGGATGTTTTACTTAAAGGGGATCAATACCAAATTAACGACCCAGATACTAATACTTGGGTTCCTATGTCTTATACCGGTGCAGATGCTTCTAACTTTTTCGATAGTTCTATTTACAGCAAAGGAGCAGTAGTACGTTATCCTAATTCAAATAATAACTTAGGTTACGATAGTGATCACTTTGAGATGGATAACTCAGGGAATAATTATATAAAGAATGGAGATACTGAAGCTGATTTTAGATTGATTACAGTAGGAGATGCTTATGGAACTTATTTTAATGCCTTTTCTATAGAGGTCATTGCTCCAGAATTAGAAGTAGTTAAACGTGTATTCAGAGATGATGGTACCGAATTTACCTCAGCAGATGAAGTGACTTTAGGAGAGAGTTTGAACTACCGTATTACGATTATCAATCGAGGGAACGATGACGCTGTTAATGTGCAGTTCTTCGATAATTTACCGATCAATACAGATCTTGTTGATGGTACATTAACATTTGAAGGGGGCTCTATGGCAACAACAGATTATACTTCAGTTCCTACAACAACTACGGATAGCCTTACAGGACTCACTTTTGATACTACGCAGATTAGTTTTCCTATACCTGATAATCTTATGGAAATTGGGGATAGTGTAGAAATTGGTTTTCGAGTACAGATTACATCAGATTGTACTTTATTACGAAATGCATGTACTAACCGTATTCAGAATCAGGCTGACGTGACGTATTCAGGGCAGTTTAATACAGATCCTTTTCAGGTAGCTAGTGCTTTTGATGTATCGGTATGTACAACTCCTGACTTTGGACCAACACTTACCTTAATTAATGATGCTCCTTGTGAAGCTGCTGTAGAAGCGGTTAGTGTATGTAGTAATGCTGCTGTACTTACAGCTGGTTCAGGTTTCCTAGAATATGAATGGTCTTATAATGGAACACCAATTACAATAAATGCTGATGGAACAAGTGTTGCTTCTTCAGATAATAGTATTTCTGTAAGTCAACCAGGTACTTATCGTGTAAATCAACTTAAAGATCCAACAGTTGATTATTTGAATTGTAATGATGTAACCATTCTTTATGAAGTACAGATTTTTGATCCTAATAGTGCTCCTTCAAATCCATTTTTAGCACATGGAAGTCTTCTAAATAGTGTCTGTCCTGATGATGGTTTCGATCAGATGGTACAAATGCAAATATGTAACGATCCTGTAGAGGTCACGACAAGTTTCCCTGTAGGAAGTACATTTTCTTGGCAAAAATATGATGAAAATCTAGCCTGTTCTCGAACAACACAGAGTTGTGCTTATAATACTTCTTGTTATGTAGAACTTTCTACAGCGACTAGTTTTAATGTAGATGACGCAGGGGATTACCGACTAGCAGTAATATCGGCTGACGGTGGTTGCGAGTTTGTGTACTATATGCAAGCAATCCCTATAGATATTACTCCTGTACTGAATGTAACGGGTGGTGGTTGTGAAGACGAGTTAACTTATGTAGTCACTGGAGTAGATTTGGATGATAGTTTAGCAGTGAATTATGATGCTGTCTTCGAAGTAACAAATAATGGAAATACGACCACAGAACTTCCAAACGTAGGTGATAATACGCTTGTTATTCCTAGGGTAGCGGGAGAGACTTACGTTGTAAAAGCCTTGGTTTCTACTACTGATATTGTAGGAAGTTGTGTTTTTGAGACAACACAAGAATCAGACACTTTTATTAATTTTCAAGCAAGTTATACTATTCAACAGCAGGCTACTTGTACCTTCGATTCAGATGTTTCAGATACTTTCGATCCAACCAAGGCAATAGTTTCTGTAACGGCTTCTTTAGGCTACCCTACTTATGTCTTTGAACTTGTTGATACCGCATCAGGAAACATTTTACAAAGTTCAGGTGCTCAAAATGATAATACATATAGTTTCGAAAATATAGACCCTACGCTTACGTACGAAGTAAATGCGTATGGTTCAGGAGTAAGTGTTGCAGGTAACTGTTCGGCTACTATACCAGTAACAGGTTTAGGAGTACCGATAACTTTTGAGGCAACTCCGAGTGTTACCAAAGACTTAGATTGTGCTCCTGCGTCTATTGAGGTAACGGTTAATATAACTGACTTAGGAACAACTACGAATCCTAATCCAGATTTTAGAATTACTATTGCCGAAATACCGGGGAATATTTATATGCAAGATCAGACAATTCTTGTAGATGATATTAGTCGCTATAATCCTATGGCGGCAACTGTAACAGCTGACCCTATAGCTTACACCGATCTTTCAACGACAACAGATTTAACTATTGTAATTAGTACTCCTGATGGCTGTGCTTTGGAAAGACAAGTGACTATTAATCCTTATACGGCACCTTCTTTCAATATGACTCGTGTAGATAATGTAACTTGTAATGGATTATCTGATGGGGTACTTCAAGTAGAGGCATTTTCAGCATCAGGTGACCCATTGATAGGAGAAACTTACGCTATTGTGGCAGGACCAGAGGCTAGAGCACCACAAACTACTAATATTTTTGATAGTTTAGCGGCAGGAACTTATACCATAGAGTTAGCTACTACAGATGGGTGTACATTACAGTTGATTCAACAAGTAGTTGAGCCAGATGCCCTCACTGCACCTGTTATTTCATCAGGAAGTTATACTTGTGATAATACAGGAACTATATTAAGTCTTGATACACTTGTTTCAGGGGGGACTTTACCTTACGAGTATCAGCTGTTCCGAGATGCTAGTTTATATCGTTCATTCACTAGTATCGCAGATCTTACCGCAGAGGAGCTCCAAGAGGGTGACTATTATTTAGAGGTCGATGATGCTAATATGTGTGGACCTGTTGTGTCTAATACTATCACCATCGAAGCTTTACCAGAAATTACGGTAACTCAGCTTTCACAAGGTGATTTCACGTGTACTAGCCCAACGGATACTCCTACAAAAGAGGTGGTGCTTTCTGCTACTGTAGATACTTCAGATACAATTTTAGGATACCGTATTATCGCCACTACTGATACTTCGGGAACCCTAACAACAAATATAACTTATACGCTTATTGCTGACCCAACTAATATGGCGTTCTCTTTTCCCGAAGGAACTCATAGTATTGAATTTGTGACCACGAACACTAATTGTCCTGAAATATACAATGTAACGATTGCTCCTTACGTAGAGCTAGAAGTAGATGCTCCTAGTCTTACAGGAGTTTCTTGTTACGGTGTATCCGATGCTATAATTAGTACTACTGTAGCAAGTTTTGACCTAATAGCAGGTTACGACTATGAACTAACTTTTGAAGGAAATGTAGTGGCAAATGCTACAGGGCAAACTTCAGGAATAATCAATATTACAGGTTTAGAGGCTAGTAATAATCCAAATGACTATGAATTGACAGTAACAGATTTACGTACTGATAATTGTAACGCACCTATTGTGAGTACACATACCATTACTTCACCTTCACAACCTATAATTGATAACATAACTAGTATATATGATTGTGAAAATGATGAATATATAATAACTGTTACGGCATCTCAGGGAACAGGTATGGGGTATACTTTTAGTGTAGATACTACTCCTGCTACTACTACCACAGCAAGTACTTTTACGATTCCTTCACCAAGTGCGGCCACAACTTATACCGTTAGTGTTGCTGATTCTGATAATTGTATAGGAGCTACTACTCCCCTTTTATTAGATGTAGCACCTACATTCACTGCTACGCTGAGTACTGCATCTCAGTTATGTTATAATGACGCACTTCCTTCTCAGGTTTTTGTTGATGTTGACGGAACAGCACCTATTACTTATAGATTACAAGGAACTACGAATTTAGAAACTGCCACTGTCACTTCTAATCGTTTCGAAATTGTAAATGCACAGGTATTGCCAGGGACTTATACTTATGAAATATTCGATGCTAATTATAGTGATTGTCCAGAAACAGTAACCTATACGATTAACGATAGACTCACTGCAACAAATCAGATGACTACGTTACTAGATTGTTTGCCTAGTGGGGCTATACCTACCACAGGGGCAATGTTGAGTTTCGATGTGTCGGGAGGTTCAGGGGTATATACTTATAGTTTTATCCCGAATACGATTACTGTGCCTAATACAGGAACAAATGCTAGTCCTATTTTTGAATTTGATAATAGTTTTGATGGACAAAATATTATTGTAAATGTGACCGATGGTCAAAACTGTACTATTCAGGGAGGAATGATTGATGTGCTATATCCTACAGGACCTAATGTAGCTGTAAATGTAACAGATATGGCTTGTAATGGAGAAACTGCCATTGTGAGTCTTGACCCTGGAGTGGTAGGAACAGTAGATGATAGTAATTACGAATATAGTTTTGACGGAGGAACTACTTACACTAGTGTTTCGAGTACTAATAGTTCAATGGGTATATTGAATTATGTAGTACGAGATATTAGTACAAACTGTACCACAACAGGGAATGTTACTATTACAGAGCCAGATGTTATTACTGCTGTAATTGACAATTTAACCAATATTACCTGTGTAGGAGGAATAGAGTTAGATGGAGCTGTTGAAATTACCGCCCAAGGGGGAACGCTCACTACTGCTAATCCTAACTATACCTATAGTTTATTTAGTAATGCAGATAACTTCGTATTACCAGTACAAATTTTGACTTCGGCTACCACTGTGAATTTTACCAATCTTGCAGAGGGAAGCTATCAGGTGCGTATTACTGATGCTAATGGGTGTATAAATCCTAGTCCAATCGCTTTTGAAATTCGTCCAGTAGTTGAGGTACTTGTAGTGACGGAAGATGCACAGGCAGATTGTACAGACCGAGTAACTGTATATTTTTCTATTGATGGAGGGTCAGTAAATGCAAATGATTTTGAGATAGCACTTTCCTCACATAGTACTCCTATCGATCCTACTTTAACGGGTGATCGTATTCACCGTATAGATGATGCTGATTTTCCAACAACATTATTTGATGCTAGTGCCTTTAGTGCTACTAGTATCACCGATAATAAGGTTTTTGCAATAACGGGTATCGATTTTAATATATCAGACTTTTTTATAGTAGAAGATACTAGTACAGGTTGTCGTACTTCAGTAGATTATAATGCTCCTGATTCTCCAGATGTAACGCTTACTGCAGATCCTGTGAATGCAGGTGCTTGTAGTAATAATTCTGGTTCTGTGAATTTGAGCTTTAGTACCGTACAGAATAGTACTTTACTAATTGATATTATAGACGTTACTACAGGGAATACAGTATTAGGTACTCCGTTAGCACCTTTTACAATGATGGCAGGTGTAGCACAAACGCAACATATATCAGGATTACCTGTAGGAAATTTACGTGTGATTGCCGAGCAAACAGCTGGGTTGAATTGTAGTGCTACTTCTGAATTTGATATTAGTGTGTCTTCGCCAATTACGGTTCCTGTTGAATTAGATCAGTCAAGTAGAAACTGTAGAGATTTTGCACAAGTGAGTGTTTCTACTACAGGGGGAAGCAATAGCTTTGCTTATGCTTTAACTGAAATAACTGATTTTACAGTACCATCAGCAGTTAACTTTACTCTTAGTGATGTGATTGTTTTTGATGATACCAATACATTCTATGATAATTATATTGATGCTTCAGGAAATGTTGCTGCCAATATATGGGTTATAGATACTAATACAGGTTGTACTGAAGGTCCTCTACAAATTGGGATTAACGCCTTTCCTTCTCCAACTATAGATTTTGATACTTTTAGTGCACAAGAGTGTGACGCTAGTGGTCCTTATACTTTCAATTATGAAATTACTAACTATGATCCTGCACAAACTTATAGCATCGAAATCGACGGAGGAGCACCGCAAACTTTGGCAAATAGTGCTACAGGTACTTTTGAGGTAGCAACTATTGGGGATCATAGTGTTGTAATGTACGGAAGTACTTTTGATTTCTGTGAAGTAACTCAAACTTTCAATGTTCCTGAGCAGTTCGTTGCTCAAGCTACTTTAGCACTACCAAATTGTGATGCACAAATTACAAGTTTAGAGGTAGTCACTACAGGAGGATATACAACATCGGGTAATCGTAGTATTGACTATCAGGTGTATAATGGAGCTTCACTAGTCGCTTCTATTACAGGGTCTACGAATACTACTGAGACGTTCACTTTTAATGGGGTAGACTTTGGAGGTATCGTTTTGAATGCTGGTACTGATTATACCATTCAGGTAACCGATTACTATGATGCTGTAGGAGTACCTTCTCGTTCATGTGTTGCCACAGATAATAAAAGGCAAGATAGTGTTGTATTACCTACTTTTGAAACTCCAATAACCAATCAGATTTGTGTGGGAGGAACTAACGGGACAGCACTTATTAATATAGTTACAGGGTATACTGATAGTGTAACTTACGAACTATATGAAGTGCCTAATACAATTACGATTCCAGCAGTAGTAGATGCTACTTTTTTAGCAGGAATTCCTCAAATGACGCCAGATGCTACAGTGCCTAATTTTTATCAAAATCTACAAGGACAAAGCAGTGTGAGTTATCTTCCTGTAGTACGTGCTACAGCACAAAATTGTTTGGTAGTGGGAACAGCCTTTTCTATTCCTGAATATGATGTTTTAGATATTAATGGCTTTACTTTTACGCCTATAACAGGAACATGTGTGCCTTTAGTACAGTCGAGTTTGCGTATTGATGTAGATCCAACACTAGCACTAGGTACGGCTCCTTACTATTATAAGATTGATAACGGGGCAGTGACGACTTTCACTGAAATTATAGGAACTAGTGTTGAGGTATTTTTGAACATAGGTACGTACACTATTACGGTAACTGATGCCACTTTCTGTAGTGAATTAGATAGTGCTGCTACAGTGATCTTAGCACCAGAAGAGCCTATTTTAAATATTACGAGTGATGATGCCTTTAGCTGTAACTTACCACAGGAACAAGTAACACTTACAGTTACTAATGCTACGGCTACGGAACAGTTCAGAATAGTAAATACGACTTTTACTGATGTTGACGGGAACCAAACTACGGTAAATACCATAGGTGATTCAGGAGTTAACCCATTACCTATTGGTGACTTTGACGAGATCTTTACTTTAGGAGATTCAGGAGTATATATTTTTGAGGTAGAAAATATAGCTACAGGCTGTTCAACAACACTTTCACATACTATCGAAGAGATTAGACCTATGCGAATAGCAGCTAGTGATGTTGAGGTAAATTGTAATGCTGATTTAGCTCAGGTAAACTTTAATATTCGTGGTTATAATGGAGACCTCAACTATGCCATAGAAAATAGTGCAGCTGTTTTAGTAGCCAATGGAACTGTAGAGGATTATGGAACTACACCAGTAATTACATCACAAACGGGGAATACGGTAACTGTAAATACAACTACGGGGGCATTTACCATTGATGGAGTATCGGCAGAGGTGTATACACTTACAATTACTACTCCAGATGCTATAACATCTACTGATTCTACGAACCCGTTCTGTACAGTGTCTACTTTCTTTGAAGTCATTGAACCTACAGCACTTAATTTATCTATTCTCGATACGCAGGAATTAACTTGTAGTAATGGAAGTGCTGTAGTACGTGTTGAAGCTACAGGTGGAAATTTAGATTACACTTATGCTTACGCAGTTTCAGGAGGATCAACGTTAGGAACAAATACTACAGGAGTTTTTGATACAGGGTTAATAAATACAGATACATCGGGTGCTACTACTGTAACTTATGAATTTACTGTAACTGATGATAAAGGGTGTTCTAGTTCGGTAACTTACGACGTAGTTTACCCACAAACACCAACGCTTACATCAGTTAATGTAGCCCCTATTACTTGTAATGGAGATGCTACTACTATTGACGTAACAGCAACAGGAGGAACAGGTACTTTGGAATATGCTTTATATCGTTATGATACTTTAACGAATACTGTGGGAGATGAGGTGATCCCTTGGCAAGTAAGTAGTACTTTTAATAATGTTTATGCGAATCTTGTAAACGAATCTTACGAAGTTCAAGTAAGAGATAGTTATGGTTGTATTGTGAATCAGTTAGTTCCTGTTGTTCAAAATGATATGGTTGTGTTAAGTTTAGATAATTTTGATGATTATACTTGCTTACAACCTGAAGATCGTATTACGTTAACAGCAACAGGAGGAACATCAAATTATACTTATGAGCATTATGATGCTTCTTATAATGAGACTACAATACCAAATTTATTGGCGTCGAATACTACGGGTATTTTTAATGTAGTTGGAGAAAATTATTTCCGTGTAATTGATACTAATGGTTGTTGGGATACAATTACGGTTAATGCTTCAGAAGGTTTACAAGATTTAACTTTCGAATTGGACTTTGACGTTGATAATATACTCTGTTTTGGAGAGCCAGGTGGTTTTGTAGGTATAGTTCAAACTTCTTTATCAGGAGGAAGTGGCGATTACACTGCGGCTATTTACCTAGCATCTGATACAGGTTTTACTACACCACTTGATGCTACTACTACTCCAGCAGTAACTCAATTAAATGATTTTGCTTTTTCAGATTTACCAGCAAATGAATATGTTTATCGATTGGTGAGTGAGGCTACTCCGAGTGAGGTACGCTGTGAGCACAGTATAGCTTTTGAAGTAAGACAACATCCTGAGCTTACTATTGAACTTGCAGAGGCTATCGAGATAGGTTGTGCAGGGGAAAATGATGGGATTATTCGTTTAAAACTTACTGAAGGTTTAGGGGTAGGAGATTTTGTATTTGCAGTTCAACACACTACAGATACCTTACCTATTTTTGCAGATCAAGAAAATATTCAGGATATCGATACTGTAGAGTTTACAGGATTACAGCCTGGAGATTATACGTATACTATCTTTGATAACGGAACAGGATGTACAGGACCTTCAGGAAATCTAACAATAGCAGACAAAGATCCTTTGTTGGTCAGCCTTGATACTGTTAATTCGGTGTCAGTGGTTTGTGCAAATGATACGGCTGGAGAAAATATTTATAATATATCGGGAGGTACAGCTCCTTATTATGCGGTATTATTAGATGATCCTGATGCCAGTGAACCAGAAGCAGAAGACATCGTAGGTGATGTTACGTATTTGATAGCGGGTAGTGATGTAGCAGGTGTCGAAGTTACAGGAGTAACCTATACTACAGGAGCAACATTAACAGCAAATACACCTTATCGTTTATATATTTATGATTCAGGAAACAGACAGGTTGGAGATAATTTTGTTGTATGTGATTTCGCACCTATCGAGTTTATTTTTGAAACAGAAGATTTAGCGGATTATACCATTGAGCCTACTCCAAACTGTACCACTTCACAATATACGGTAAGCGTTGTGCCTACAGATGAAGATATTAATGCACGAATGCTACTTTTCGAAAGAAATATAGATGGTTCTAACGGAGCTTCTGTAGGATTTCCAGATGCAGATAACCCATTAGTTTACAGAGATGTCGATTTTGGTGTTTATAATGTTTATTTAGAGTCTTTAGATACAGGTTGTATCACCGATTTATCCGATAGACAGTCGCTGATTTTAGATCCAATATTACCAGTAGAGTTTGTTACTGAGGATGTAAACGGTATTGCGGTACAACCATTTGTAGCGACGAATAACATTAACGAGTATCAGTTGCAAGTTATAGGGGGAGTTAACCCAACAGCAATAAATCCTTATAGTTTTGAAGGAACTTATGTTTCAGCTAATGGAACATCCTCAGGTACGATTAGTATTGATGATGAAGGCGTATTTACATTGTTAGAAGATGGTTTCTATTCTTTTAGGGTAATTGATAATTATGCAACTGCAGGAACAGCCTGTGACGATACAGTAACCAATATTGGTTTAGATTACTTGGATGTCGATGTCCCTAACGTATTTAACCCAAATAGTAGTGATCCACTTATGAGTTCTTGGTATCCAGAAAATATCACTAATATTTTTGAAGGAGAAGTTACCCCTGTAGATGGAGATGTACCTTTACCTACTATTGTAACTACAGAAGATGCTACTTTGCAAGCAGGTATCACTGTTGAGGGAACCACTACTGATGGTATTACTGCAGGAGGAAGTATTGATAGTTTCGATGATGAGGTTGTTATAAATCCTACAGTTCCTATTGCTACCTTACCGAATGGGACAACTTATTACATCACTACAGGAGGTATTACTAGTGCGGGTACAACAAGTGAAGCAACAACTATAGAAGTAAGTGTAGTAAGTGGTCAGGTTACAGTGACTTTTTATGAAGATGCCGTAGTTGTAGGTGGTGTAGCCGATGCTAATGGAGTGATTACAGGAGGGGCATTAGTAAGTGGTTTTCCTAATGTTATTTCAGGAGATCGTACAGCCACAACTACTCAATATAATATTACTACAGGTGGAACTACTACAGGTGGAACTACTACGGGTGGAATTAGCTTAGGAGGAACAGCAGTGTATAATACATCGGATCCTTCAATAGTTACAGGAGATTTCCCGAATATGATTACTACTGATGGAACTATTGAAGGTGCTGAAACTACAGGAGGTATAACACTGAATGGAACAACAGTTACTATAGAATTGACGGATACAGGGGATTTAAGTATCGATTATTTTACAAATACGAGTGTCCAAGGAGGTACTACTACTAGTGGTGTTACAACAGGAGGAGTTACTACAGGTGGTGTCTTGATTTCAGGTAACACATCAACAGAATCTATAGAGTTTGTAAGTTTTGAAAATGTAGAAGTATTTGTTTTTGATAGGTATGGTCGTTTGTTGAAAAAGATGACAGGAATACGAGATAAATATTCAGGAGACACTGGGTGGGATGGTACTTACGAAGGTCAAGGTATGCCAAGTGGAGATTACTGGTACCTCATTAAGTTAAATGATAAAGAGGAGAGAGAGTTTACTGGACATTTCACACTCTATCGTGATTAAACCCTAATATTTAGTAGTATACCTTATGAAGAAGATTGTATTTACCTTATTTGTACTATTGTATTATAGCGTCTACGCTCAGGAATTCAATTTACCTATAAATAATCAATATATTTCAGATAATCCGTTTCTTATATCGGCGTCTTACGCAGGTATAGGCGATTGTTGGCAGGCTCGTGCTACTGGTTTTCAGCAGTGGGTAGGAATCGATGATGCTCCTAGTACACAGTCTTTATCTATCGATGGACGTATTCAAGATCGTGCGGGTGTAGGACTTGTTTTGTTTAGTGACACTAATGGTTTCACAAGTCTTAGGGGAATGCAGGGAGCTTTTGCCTATCATTTGACACTTAATGAATATACTAAGCAATATTTATCATTTGGAATAGCTTATAAGTATACGCAATTTTTGATAGATTCGTCAGAGTTTAATAGAATGACTGATATACAGGGGGATATTACTACCATTAATCATAATGTTGATATTAGTGCTTTATACCGTTTTAGATCTTTTTTCTTAAGTCTAAATGCTATTAATCTACTTGATAAGAGTTTAACGGAAATAGGGGTTCAGAATCCAGGAGATATTACTATTTATTATGCTTATTCTGGGTTTTTGGTTAAAGACAAATTTCGAAAACTAGAATATGAGCCATCAGTATTATATCGAAACTTTTCATTTGATACACGATCATCCATAGATCTTAATTTTAAGTTTCGTAAGTTCTTCGGTCCTGATTACTTCTGGGGAGGACTTTCTTATCAAAGTTTATTGGATCAAATACTTACTCCTATCAGTATCTCTCCTATGGTCGGAATCAATAAGTCAAAGTTTTATTTAGCCTATTCTTATCAAATTAACATTAATGAGACAGCAGGTCTTCGTTCAGGAGGCTCGCATTTACTTACATTAGGTATTGATTTCCGTTGCCGACGAAGTAATTGTGGTTGTACTGAACGCTAATTAAGATTCTAAAAGGGTATCATAGAAGTTAAGTCCTTTAGATTTGTGATTATACATAATTGTTCTATAAAGTTTAAGGATGAAAATCGAGTTGAGAAGTTTGAATAAAGGTGATAGTTGGGAAATTGTTAATCTTTTAAATAATAAAAAGATATGGGATAATTTAAGAGATTGTATCCCAAATCTATATACACTTAATGATGCTGATCTTTTTATTGATTCAGTGTTACAGGAGTCTTCAAAAAGTAAGTCATTTGCCATTATAAAGGACTATTCTGAGTTGTGTGGTCTCATTAGTTTAGAAAGGCAAGATGATATCCATAGGATGACAGCAGAACTTGGGTATTGGATTGGAGAACCATTTTGGGGTAATGGTATAGTAACCAAAGTCATTAACTTGATTACCGATTATGGATTTAGTGAGATGAAGCTTGAAAGGATTTTTGCAGGGGTATTTGATTTCAATAAACCCTCAATGAAAGCACTTGAAAAAAATGGTTATAAACTTGAAGGAGTTTTTAGAAATGCCATAGTCAAAAATGATATTATTCGAGATGAATATATTTATGCAGAATTAAAAAGTTGCCATAACATTTAGTGTAAAATACATTGAGGTAAATTTACACTAAATGTTTATATCATGTTCGTTTTTAGAGATAGGTTATTATGATTAATAACAATCCCAATAAAAAGACGCCTTTGAGAAATCTTTTTCAGCAAGAGCTTTAGGAGGTATAAAAATATGTGCAATTCCCATATCTCCAAAATTGATATACTCATCTTCATCAAGTTGTAGCAACTGTATATCCTTTTGTTTTTCTATAGATTGTCTTCGAGGGTCTTCCTGAGTAAATGCTGCGTAACCTCCAATTTTATGTCCAGTACCGTCAAAATTTGAATTCAGTATTTTTTGTTGGTCTTCATCTAGAGATTCGTAAAATTCTTCATAGCTTTTACCGTCAAAATTGATGTCAAATTGTACGTCCTCAGGTGTGCCATATTCTATGGCTTTATCAAAAGAAAGGCTATGTACGGCTCCTATAGGTAGTTCTTCATAACAAGATAAGTCCAGGAAGTCAAAATTGGTGATTGGTTCTTTTTCTAGGTCATCTATGCTGTGATATATAATTTGAGCATCATCCATATACCAATCATCATTGGTTATAAAAAGTTGTAGTATTCCATCCTTAGGGAAGCTTTCTAGTGTCGGACACTCTGCAAAATTGATCTGTGCGATCATCATCATAGGTTTTCCTTCTTGATCCTTAGGGTAAGTTTTATTTTTAGGAAAAAAAGGAGTTCCAAGTAGTTTACTTTGCACAGGTTTTAGTTCGTCTTTATAGGTAGCTTCGTCACCTTCTGGTGTCGTTGCTATTTTAATATAGTGTCTCTTGTATTTTGAGATTTCCTTTTCAAAAGGTTTTAAGATGTCGGGTAACATAGTTCCTGATAGATTTATTTCTTTTCTTTTCCTGCTACAATAATTACAATTTCTCCTTTAGGAGGATGTTCACTGTAGTAATTATATATCTCTTGTGCAGTTCCTCTTTGAGTTTCTTCGTACAGTTTGGTCAGTTCACGACTTACAGATACGTTTCGGTTTTCACCAAAATATTTAATAATATCCCCCAAAGTTTTTGTTAGTTTATGTGGAGATTCATAAAAAATCATAGTGCGTTTTTCTTCTGCGAGTAGTAAAAATCGCGTCTGTCTACCTTTTTTAACAGGTAAAAAACCTTCGAATATAAACTTATCGTTTGGTAAACCGCTATTTACTAGTGCAGGGACAAAAGCCGTAGCTCCAGGTAAACACTCTATGTCTATACCTTCTTCTATGGCAGCACGAC
The DNA here is from genome assembly GCA_964472695.1 of uncultured Flavobacteriaceae bacterium. Classification (GTDB taxonomy): domain Bacteria; phylum Bacteroidota; class Bacteroidia; order Flavobacteriales; family Flavobacteriaceae; genus Aquimarina. Next base: position 13,026 of record CAYYNF010000005.1, on the reverse strand, counting down.
TTAGTAAAAAGCCAGGGTCAGAAATAGCAGGAGTTCCAGCATCACTTATTAGTGCAATTTGTTCTCCTGATTTCAGACGCTGCACTAGCGAATTTACTGTTTTGTGCTCGTTGTGCATGTGGTGACTTTGCATAGGAGTGCCTATTCCGAAGTGTTTAAGTAATTTTCCACTTGTACGAGTATCTTCGGCAAGTATCACATCTACTTCTTTGAGTGTTTCTATAGCTCTAAAGGTGATGTCTTTGAGGTTACCTATAGGAGTTGGTACAATAAATAATTTTCCCATTTTTTAGTCCTTAAATTTTTGATGGATACGTTCTAAAAGTTGTTTTTCGTAGATTTCTTTTCCTATCCAGTTATTGTATTTCGGCTTTATAATATTAGTCATTAGAAACTCTGCCGCATCTATGTTAACTGCTGTATTTAGTTGTTTGATAGCATTCTGATAGGCAGCCATATCATTGTCGAAAAGTTGTTTAACCAAGATCATCCTTTCATTAATTCCGAAACGAATTCTTTCTCGTTGTAGTGTATCGTTAATGGAGTTCCTCTTAAGGTTATGATAGTTTATAGTTGGCTTAGACGTTTCATCGGGTATATTTTCTAGAGTTTTTCTAGATATACTCTCCTCCTCTTTGTGTAGTGGTGTTTCTGTTTCTGAAGAGGTATTCGACAGAGGTTCAAAGCTAGGTAAATTCTCGAACCCTGAAGTTATTTCTTGCAGTTCGTATTTGCGAGGAAGTTCTTTTTCGGCTATTTCCTCCTGTATCTCGATGTTTACTTCTGAATCAACTATTTCCCCTTCAGAAGGTTTGTTTGTGATTTCTTTAGTGTCTGCTACTCCATTGGCAGTCTCATCTTCTCCTATGATGAGATCTTCAGTGATTAAGGTTTTCGTATCTGAGCTTACAAGTGGCATTATACTCTTATCCTTATCATTTTCCTGAGCAGATTCTTTTTCTAAACTCTGTCTCTCCAAGTATAGTTCTATACAAACTTGGTCGTAAAGTTGTTGTGTTTCTTGTTTAATGATTTCTAGGTCAGTATATTGTTCTTTCTCTAGAATTTTAGTTGCTATTCTCTGTAATTCGTTGGTTAACTCGTATTTCATATTTTTTCAAAGTTACAAATTTATATCAGAGCTTGGCTACTGTAGGTTTAAAACACAGGGCAAATACATGAAATTTATCTTCGAAAAAAATGACATTTTGTAATCAAAAATTTGCGAAGTTAGATTTTTGATAGACCAAAGATCTGATTCTATTAAGATGTTAAAAATGAAGTGTTAACAAATTTCGTTTCTTTGCCCTTATTCATTATTTGTGTACTATAAAATATATTTCCTTATCGGTAAGTTATATACGATCATGAGTGTTTTCTATATCATAAAAAGTAGCTTGCACGTAGTCATTAGGAAGTCCAGAGTTATTCTGATTGTATACTCCAGCTTTAAAATAGAGGTATTCCCCATTTTCCAGATACGATGATAAAGAGTTACTTCTGGTGAATATATTTGACCCTGTATTGATGGTTACGGTCATCACTTCATTTACCACTACAATTTCGTAGCTAAATGTTTGATTTAGAGGGATTCCATCTGTAGGATTAGAAGCATCACTTTCTAAACTACCAATCATTTCATACCATATATCAGCTCCTCCAAATTCCTCACTAGCATAGTAAATTGATCCATTTGCATTTCCTGGAAGTTTTCGGTAATACAGGCGTATGGGTTCGTCATCTGCTCCATGTATCTGCCCGATAATTACCCTACCTATTTGATACTCCTCCCCTGTCGTTGTTACATGATTTACTGCGAGTGTTGCTGCCAAACGTCCATTATAGTTAGAGCAACCATTTCCAAGATCAGGTGAATTACGAAGTAACCAGTTATTTTCAGAAATACCAGTTGTGCTATGATCATCATTTCCTGCACGTAACATTTCACGTAATTCGCAACGTGAATATTTAGTAGCACTACTTGTTCTATCTCCTTTTACAGGACATATAAAAGTTGTCCCTCCATCTAGCGACCCAAAGTAGTGTTCATCGTTATAACCACCAGCAAGCGTCACCTCATCAATTTCATCTGCACTACCATCATCATCATTGTCAAAGGGAAGTGTAAGTTTCCATTGCATTCCAGCTATATTATCTCCATTTCCAGTAGCTTCTGTAGGTGAGTCTACGACTGTTCCTCCGTCTCCTACACCACCACCAGTACCACCACCACCAGTATCTCCACCACCACCACCACCAGGAGCATATCCGACATCTCTACTTTCTTGGTATGGGAATACATTTGAGTTTAAGTCAGCAAGTACCTCTGCATATTGAGGTGAGAATGATGTACGGTTGGGGTTAGTTAGTGTATACTCACTAGAACGAGCGTGACCATCAACACCTATTACGATACCTGTATCGCTATCGTCATCACCATCATTTGCACCATCATCTTCGTCTAACATACCTAGTAAAGCAAGTCTTCTTCTATTACTTCTTGTCGTTAAAGATGAAACGTTATTAGCAAATACATTTTGGTGAGATATCCCTGGTCTTGCATCAGTATCCCCTGTATAGTCTCCTATAAATTCTATTTCGTTAATACGATTCATAGAGTTAAAGTTGTTTCCAAATAGAGAAATAGAAATATAACGACCTACTCGGGGTTCAATTGCAGGAAAAGTTTCGAAGATATTAGAACGTGTATATCCAGCAGAAGTCGCCCCTGTGATTAAATTTGTCCATCCATAGTCACTGTGCTCACTAATACGTATGCTAAAGTTATATCTTCGTTCACCAGGAAAACTTATACGTACAGCACTTACATTTACTTGTTCCTGTAGGTCAATCACCATAAATATTAGATTTCCTACATCAGACCATGTTGTGGTAGGATCACCATCGAGAATTACATTAGCATCTCTATCAGAGTTAGTCATTAATATAACTGGTCCTGTATCTTGTTCTTCACAAGGGGTTAGTGTGTCTATAACACAGTTATCAGGTGTAAAAGGTTCGTTTATTTCTTCTTCACAGACATCTTCCATATATTTGTCGTTGGGTGTATGTGCATGTAGATTGAAGACAAAACAGATAGAACAAAAAAATAAATAGAATGGAGATAGGTGTTTCATAAATTATTTGTTTTTTAATTCTTTGCTATATATATAGAAAGTTCTTTATTGTTAATTTGGAAAGGTACATCATGATGGTAGTATCCAATACTGCTATAACTAGTTAGAGAAGTGGTGTCTATTTAAAAAAGAATGTTGTTCTAGAACCCAAATGTTTCTCTCAATCTATTCTCAATAGTTAAACTAGGTATTATGGCTACATTATCTAATATATAGCTGTAAATTACATCACTTCTTTATAAAAGAGTTATCTATAAATATAAACACAGAAACTTCTTTTACCCTATTTATTAATAGCTTTTTTTTATTTTTTTAAAAGAATACGTAATCACTTTCAATTGGAATTGTTGCTTAATCGAATCTTATTTAGGGAAAAACAGAGTTTAGTATTCTTTTAAGTTTGGAGTTAAATAGTGATATTAGGGAAAGAAATTGTCTTTCAATATCGAGAAATAATAAGAATGCGTGTTAGTACTTATGTGCTAACACGCATTCTCAATTGTAACTTATTAAAAATAGATCTTTAAGGATTTCTACTAGTTTCAGTTGTTTTAGAACCTACCCTAGATACAGCGTTTCTAAATCCGATATAGTCGGTTGCCATATCTTGAGGAAAATACCTTCTTTGTGCTGGGTCTAACCAGTAAGCTCTATCTTTCCAAGATCCTCCTTTATAAACACGTACTTTGTCGTCAATTAAAGTAGTTCTTTTTGTAGACTCATCATATTGTCTATTTAACGATCCATCATCATTAGCAGTTACACTATGTGTTGGAGAGTTATACATCTTCTTTGTTGGATTTCCTTCAATTTCAGTGAAAGCTTCGTAATATCTTGAAGATCTTTTATCTCCATCACGATAATTACGATTATCACTCTGTGTGAAGTTAGTTCTTAAATAAGTTTCTTCTTCATTAACAGGTGTTTGTTTTATTTCTCCTGGTAATGTTCGTGCTATTATTTTACCGTTACTTAAGGTATCGTATACCACTTCATTAGCTCCTAACACTACCACAGAGCCATCTTCTGCGATTGCATTTTTTGTATACACATTACCTCTATAGTAGTTGAAGTCATTAAAATTATCATCAACAACAGGTCTATATACATCTTGTACCCATTCGGCAACATTACCCGCCATATCATAGAGACCGTAGTCATTAGGAGGGTAGCTTTTTATTTCGGCAGTAATATCAGCATGATCATCACTCCATCCAGCAATACCTCCATAGTCTCCAGAAGATTGTTTGAAATTCGCTAATTGATCTCCAAGTCTATTTTTCTTACCTGAACGGGTATATTGTCCTTTCCAAGGATATTTCTTTCTTCCTCTATAAATATTGTACTCTCTTAGTTCTTTTAACCCTAAAGCAGCATATTCCCACTCAGCTTCTGTTGGGAGTCGATATTTTGGAGGAATCAGTCCTGAGTTTTTACCCATAAACTTCTTCATGCCATTAACACCATCCTCATTGTTAGAGATTATTTCTCCATCCTCACCAACGCTCTGGTTTTCTGCTTGAATACTTTCCATATCCCTAATGCGTTTCAAGCTCATTTCGCCACCAGCAGTAAGCTCCTCATTTCCTCCATAAACACTACTAGGAGATTGTTGGTAGGTATATGAACTAAATGTGTTTCCTGCACTTGATTGTAAGTCAGCACCCTCTGCAATATACTCACCTTCGATTAATTGATATTCAATTACACGATCAGTACGCCATTCACTAAATTCTACAGCTTGGATCCAACTAACTCCTACAACAGGGTAATTTCTATAAGCAGGGTGTCTTAGGTAATTATTAGTCATCACCTCATTAAACCCAAGTCTATTTCTCCATACTAAAGTGTCAGGTAGTGCACTATAATAAATGTTACGATATTGTTCTTCAGAAGGGTTATAGACTGTTTTTGTCCAGTCTAAATATTCTAGATACATTAAGTTTGTTACCTCAGTTTCATCCATATAAAAAGACTGTACATGTAACTGAGTAGGAGTATTATTCCAATCGTGCATTACATCATCTTGCACTTTACCTTTTGTAAAAGTACCTCCTTCAATAAAAACAGTACCTACTGGAGTTTCCTGTTCTTGGAAGTTAGTATTCACCTTGAAACCACCTTCTTTTTGATTAAAAGGTTTTCCGGTTCCTCTAGATTTATTTGTGTAATCTTGGGTGCTTTCACAACCTGTTACAAAAAGACCAATTGTAGCAGACAGTAGAAAGTTAAAAACAATTTTTCTGTTCATAGTTCTATTCCTTGTTGTAGAAATTTCTGAATTGCAATATAAGCAATCCGAATTATATATCCATTTTTTTTTTGATTAATGAAGAAGGTTAAACTGATAGTATTCTTAAATTTAGTTCTTTTTTAATTACTTTTAATAGTTAAAAAGAAGTAAATTTCTTAAAATATGAAATATTTCTACCTCATCGTTTTGTTATTGTATTCCTTAGATTCAGTGTCAGCACAGATCCAGAATAGTATATTTTCACAAGGAGAATGGTATAAAATTCAGGTACATGAGACAGGAATTTATAAAATAGATGGGGCTTTTCTAAGGAATATAGGGGTTGATATAGATCAAATAGATCCCAATACTATTCAGTTATTTGGTCACGGAGGACAGGCTCTTGAACTTGTTGCGAGCACCTCGTCTTATAATGACCCTCCAGAGGTGTCAGTTATGTCGATAGGCTTTGATGATGGCCATTTCGATAGTCAAGATTATCTTTTATTTTATGCACAGTCTAGTGAAGGTTATCAGGAGCAGAATAAGTCTTTTTTAAACCCATATCAAGATGCAACTTACTATTACCTTACACATTCTCAAAATAATGCAAGGCAAGTGGTAAATATCCAAAATACCCAGCAAGATGTCTCAAATACATATTATACTTATAATGACACTGTCTTCTATGAAGAGGATAATTATAATGTAGCCGCTCAGGGGCGTAGGTGGTTTAGTGATCGTTTTGATGCAGAAACTATATCCAAAGCATACGATTTTCAGTTAGGGACTCTTTCTACTGGTACAGAAGTAGAGCTTAATCTTAGTTTTGCAGTGGTTCATACAAGTTCACCTCAATTTAGTGTAAGTGTATTTAGTGGGGGGAATCTTCTCTCTTCAGGCACTGTTCCAAATTTAACTAGTTATAATACAAATAATAATGCTTATAATCCCAATAGGCAGATGTATAATGTTGTTTTTGATGCTGAGGATGTAGTGAATCGATCTATTAGTGTACAAGTGGATTACAATACAGGTAATGATATTAATAGTGAGTTGTATGTTGATTATATTGCTATAAATACTGTAAATGATTTGCAGTTTAATGATGAGCAAGTTGTTTTTTCTAATCAAAATACATTATCTAATACAGGGGTAGGTGCTTTTCAAATAGCAGAATCGACTAAGGTAACGGCTCTTTGGGATATTTCAGATTTAAATAATGTTCAGGTAAAGTCTTATCGAAATCAGGAGAGTATTACATTTACTTTTGATCAGGGAGTTCTAAGGAGAATAGTAGCTGTGGGTAATGATTATTTTCTTCCTAATGAAAATGAAGTAACAAAGTTCTCGAACCAAGATTTGAAAGGAACTATTTTAACTGATGTTGTTGGAGGAGGGCAAGATTTAGATTATTTAATTCTTGCACCCTCTGGGTTTTCTGATGCGGCTAATCAGTTAGTTGATTTTCATAGGAATCATAATGGTTTGTCAGTAAAATGGGTTGATATACAACGTATTTATAATGAATTTAGTTCGGGGAAACAGGATGTGTCCGCTATTCGTAATTTTGTTCGTTATGTTTATTTAAACGCTTCTTCTAGTGAGAATAGGCTTAAGTATGTTTGTATTCTCGGTGATGGTTCATATGATTACAAGGATCGTATTGTTAACAATACTAATTATGTCCCCTTATACCATAGTCTGGAAAGTTCCTCACTTACACACTCCTTTGCTACAGATGATTTTTATGTTATGGTTGATGATGGAGAAGGAGCTTTTTTAAGCTCAGACGATATGGATATCTCTGTGGGGCGTATTTTGTGTCGTAGCAATCAGGAAGCTTCTGCTATGATTAACAAGATCAAATCATATACTGAGCAGGCTTCCTTCTCGGATTGGAGAAATAATTTACTTTTTGTGTCAGATGATGTTGATGAAACTGATGATGGGGATGCTAGTTTGCAGGAGAAGATCTTAGAGATCTCTAGTATTGTTGAACAGAAGGCTCCTAGGGCTAATGTTAGAAAGTTGCTTATTGATGCTTTTGAACAGGTGAATATGTCAGGTGGTGAGCGTTATCCAGAGGCGCGAACTACATTAGAGTCTTATTTTAATCAGGGAGTATCTTTAATAAACTATTTCGGACATGGAAATGAAGATGGTATTACTAGCGAATATATTTTTAATTCAGATGCAGCTCGTAGTCTAACTAATGACAATTATCCTGTTTTTGTAACACTTACCTGTGAACTTACTAAATTTGATAATCCTGATAGGATTACGGCAGGTGAATATCTCTTTTGGAATCGCAATGGGGGAGCTATAGCTCTCGTGACTACAACTCGTTTACTATTTTTAAGTGTAGGGGAGCAACTTAATGATGCTTTTGTAAATGAAATGTTTGATGAACAAGGCGACTTAAGGTCTATTGGAGATATTGTTCGCATGATTAAAAATCAGAATACTAGTGCTAATGCACGTACTGTATTTTGTATAGGAGATCCGTATATTAAGCCACCATTACCTACATCAGATATAAAGATTAATAGTATAAATGGTTTGTCTTTTGAAGATTGGGATGCTAGTGGTTTTACCTTAAAAGCATTGGATAGAGTCGTTTTAGAGGGGAATATAATTGATAAAAATACTAGAGAAGTTCAGGATGGTTTTGACGGAGAGGCTACATTAGTACTTTTTGATAAAAATATAGAAAGTACTACTTTAGGTAATGATGGGGCAACAGATGTTAATGGTCTGGTAATACAGAGATTTAATGAATTAGGAAACACCATTTTTAGGGGAAAGGCTACTGTTGAGAGTGGAGCTTTTCAAATAGAGTTTTTGTTACCTAAGAATATAGATTTTGATATTGGACAGGGAAAAGTCAGTGTTTATGCAGTGAATAACGAAAAAACAATGGATGTTTCTGGTGCGAGTAATCTCTTAGTAGGAGGACTTAATTATAATGCTCAAAGAGATGATACGCCTCCTAGTGTAGAGTTATATCTTAATGATGCTCATTTTTATTCAGGGCAGTTGGTTGGTAATTCGCCTCTGGTTCATGTGAAGGTTACAGATGATAATGGAATTAATACTTCTGGTGGTGTGGGGCATGACATTGTTGTTATATTGGATGAGGATACTGCTAACCCTATAGTGCTGAATCAGTATTATACAGCTGATATAGATGATTTTACTAAGGGAGCATTAAGTTATCAATTAGTTAATTTGAATCCAGGGGAACATACTTTAGAGTTACGGATTTCAGATACTTATAATAATGTAGCTTCGCAGGAAATTAATTTTAGAGTTGGTTCTGAGGAAGATTTTTTAATTACTAATGTTTTGAGTTATCCAAATCCATGTGTTAGTTATACAGAGTTTTCATTTACACACACAAGTGTTCCTAACGATGTTCTCGAAGTAACCTTGCAGTTAATGACTTTATCAGGACAGGTAATAGCTCAGCAGTTTGTTACATTTAGTGGAGCAAATAGCTATACAGGTAGCTTGAATTTGGATGTTCAAGATAACTTAGGAAACAAATTAGCTCAAGGGGTGTATTTATATAATATTACAGTAAAGTCTACTATTTTGAACCAGATTAGTTCAAAAATTCAAAGGCTAGTGGTGTTATAAATATTTAAAATTATATATTTAAAATTATATTAGAAAAAAGACAAAATGTTTAGAAGAAAAATAACTTTAACCGTATTAGCTACTATAGGCTTGTTCTCTGGGGCTCAAGCACAATTAACATCAGGAATCACTACTGCAGTTCCCTTTTTACAAGTAGCCGCCGATGCACGTGCAGCAGGTCTTGGAGATCAGGGGGTAGCTACTAGACCTGATGCTTTCTCACAACAGTGGAATGCTTCAAAGTACGCATTTGCTAAAGATGAATTTAAAATAGGTGTGAATGTTACGCCTTACCTTACGAAGTTGGTGAACGATATAGTTTTAGCTAATCTTGCAGGTTACAAGAAGTTAGATGATAGAAGTGCTGTAGCTGCTAGTTTAAGATACTTTAGTTTAGGTGAGATAGTCTTTACGGATGAAAATGCATATGCTTATGCTACGGAAAAACCTAATGAATTAACTTTAGATGTATCTTATGCTTTAAAATTGAGTGACCACTATTCGATGGCAGTGGCGGCACGTTACCTTAGATCAGACCTTCGTTTGAATGCACAAAATACAGTAGAGGCGGCAGCTGACGCTAGTGCTGGTAACGCTTTTGGTGTAGATATTACAGGATATTATGTCTCTGATGAAAAGAAGTTTAAAGATTTTAATAGTGTCTTTCGTGGAGGTTTTGCTATTAGTAACATAGGTCCTAAATTAAGTTACGGTGAAGGTACAGAGTCCTTTATACCTACAAACTTGCGTTTAGGGGGGGCTATGGATTTTATATTGGACAATTATAATACAATTACAGCGAGTTTAGAGTTTTCTAAACTTCTAGTTCCTTCAGTACAGGAAGATGGCAGTAACCTAGATCAATCTCCATTTGGAGCAATTTTTACCTCATTCGGAGATTCTCCTGAAGGATTCAATGGCGAGCTCAAAGAGTTTACGACTTCTTTGGGGCTGGAGTATCTTTATAATGAGGTTTTAGCTTTGCGTTTAGGTTATTTTAATGAGCATGAGGACTTAGGAGCAAGAAAGTTCCTTGCTTTTGGAGCAGGGTTTAAGTACACAAGTATCGGTATTGATATGTCTTATTTATTCTCTACGTCTAATGTGCCTAGTCCTTTGGAAGGAACATTGCGATTTGGTCTTACATTTGGTCTTGGTAACTAATAATTTTTTAAACTAAACCTTATGTCGCTTATTTTTGTATTTAGACGACTGGTTTTCGTTTAGGATTTTAAAAAATAGTAAAAGCTATACTTTTTAAGTATAGCTTTTTTTTGGTCTAAAGAATTGATATATCTTTTGTTTTTTTGACTTTTCTTTATCTTTTATTTATATAAAATAGTAAGTCTATAGATTATATTCATCGGTTGTTTTATTCTGTTTTGAATTTATTACTTATCTTTATCAGGTCGTTTATTTCCTAATAATAAGGCGACACTTATTCTTATTGAGATGTTTAAGACGTTTCATTGATTTTTTATAATACCTATTTTTTATAAATATGAAGGAGATTACCAAAGAAGTGTACCTTAAGTGGTACGAGGACATGCTTTTCTGGAGAAAGTTTGAAGATAAGCTAGCTCAAGTGTATATTCAACAGAAAGTAAGAGGTTTTTTACACTTATATAATGGTCAGGAAGCTATTCTTGCAGGAGCTTTGCATGCAATGGATCTTACTAAAGATAAGATGATTACAGCTTATAGGAATCATGTTCAACCAATTGGTATGGGGGTAGATCCTAAAAAAGTAATGGCGGAGCTTTATGGAAAAGAAACAGGTACTTCTAAAGGAATGGGAGGATCAATGCACATTTTTTCTAAAGAGCACCGTTTTTATGGAGGTCATGGTATTGTAGGAGGACAAATCCCTCTGGGAGCTGGTTTAGCTTTTGCTGATAAATATTTTGATCGTGATGCAGTGACACTTACCTTCTTCGGTGATGGTGCTGCTCGACAAGGATCTTTACATGAATCTTTCAACCTTGCTATGTTGTGGAATTTACCAGTAGTTTTCTGTGTAGAGAATAATGGTTATGCTATGGGAACATCAGTAGAAAGAACAGCAAATCATACCGATATTTGGAAGTTAGGGTTAGGGTATGAAATGCCTTGTAAACCTGTAGATGCAATGAATCCTGTAGCTGTAGCAGAGGCTTTTGATGAGGCGATCACAAGAGCAAGAACAGGAGGAGGACCTACTTTCTTAGAGTTGAAAACTTACCGTTATAGAGGTCACTCAATGTCTGATGCTCAGAAATACAGAACGAAAGATGAAGTGGCAGAGTATCAGAAAATAGATCCTATTACACAAGTATTAGATGTTATAAAAGAAAAGCAGTATGCCACCGATGAAGAGATCGCAGTAATTGATAAACGTGTAAAGGATAAAGTGAAGGAATGTGAAAAATTCGCAGATGAATCTCCATTCCCGAAAAAGGAACAACTTTATGATGTTGTTTACGAACAAGAAGATTATCCTTTTTTACCACATAAATTATAATAAAATATGGCTACAGTAATTAATATGCCTCGATTGAGTGATACTATGGAAGAAGGAACCGTAGCATCATGGTTAAAAAACATTGGAGATAAAGTAGCTGAAGGAGATATCCTCGCAGAAATCGAAACAGATAAAGCTACTATGGAATTTGAGTCTTTTTACGAAGGGACTTTATTACATGTTGGCGTTGCTGAGGGGGATACTGCTCCTGTAGATCAGTTATTATGTGTGATTGGTGATGAAGGTGAAGATATTAGTGCACTTTTATCAGGAGATAGTGCTGCTGTTGCAGAATCTCCTGCAGAATCTCCTGTTGAAGCTGCGTCTGTTGCTGAAGCTGCACCAACTGCAGAAATTCCTGCTGGTGTTGAAATCATCACAATGCCTCGATTGAGTGATACTATGGAAGAAGGAACCGTAGCATCATGGTTAAAAAACATTGGAGATAAAGTAGCTGAAGGAGATATCCTTGCGGAAATCGAAACTGATAAGGCTACTATGGAATTTGAGTCTTTCTATGAAGGGACTTTATTACATATTGGTGTTGCTGAAGGAGAAACAGCTCCGGTAGAAAGTTTGTTAGCAATCATTGGACCTGAAGGAACTGATGTCTCAGCAATAAAAGGAGGTGCTCCTATTGCTGTAAGTACTCCTGTTGCTGCACCTGCAGAGGCTCCAAAACAAGAGTCTAATATTTCTACTACTGAGGTATCTACAGTTTCTTCAAATGGAGGAAGAATCTTAGCCTCTCCTTTAGCCAAGAAAATCGCAGCTGATAAAGGAATTGATTTATCTACAGTAAAAGGAACAGGTGAAAATGGGCGTATTGTTAAAGCAGATATAGAAAACTTTAAAGCAACCCCTGCTCCTACCTCTGCTCCTGTTGCAGCGGCAAAATCAACTACTCCTGCTCCTCAGGTATATACTCCTGTAGGTGAGCAAATCTTTGAAGAGACTAAGAATTCTAATATGCGTAAGGCTATTGCTAAGAGTTTAGGTAAGTCAAAATTCTCTGCTCCTCACTATTATTTATCTATCGAAGTTGATATGGATAACGCTATTGCTTCTCGTAAGCAAATTAATGCATTACCTGATACAAAAGTGTCGTTTAACGATATGGTAGTGAAGTCTTGTGCTATGGCGTTACGTAAACACCCGCAGATAAACACACAATGGGAGGATAATGTAACACGTTACGCTAAACATATTTCTATTGGTGTGGCTGTAGCTGTTGAAGATGGTTTAGTAGTGCCAGTATTACCTTTTACGGATCAAATGACTTTAACTCAGATTGGTGGAAATGTACGTAGTTTGGCAGGAAAGGCAAAGAACAAAAAATTGACACCTGCTGAAATGAGTGGTAGTACATTCACGGTATCTAACTTAGGGATGTTTGGTATTACTTCATTTACAAGTATTATTAATCAGCCTAATTCTGCAATTTTATCTGTTGGGGCGATTATCCAAAAGCCAGTGGTTAAAAATGGAGAGATTGTAGTAGGAAATACAATGAC